>NZ_CP063792.1 GCF_025860405.1 Tolypothrix sp. PCC 7712
AAAAACCTATCATAGCGAAAACCCCTACCAAAAGAGATCAAGTCAAAATTCTGGCGATTTTGGGCAACAGTACTGGTATTGATATCGAAACAGACCGAAAGTTGCTCAACAGTTTACCTGATGCCGATGTCACTTTTCTAGTACAGCCCCAACGTCACGAAATCAACGATTCCTTATGGGAAAGACCTTGGGATATCCTGTTTTTTGCAGGTCATAGTCAAACTGTGGGAGATAGTGGTCGAATATACATTAATGAGAATAAGGAAAGCTTAACTACTGATGACCTCAAATATGGCTTGAAAAAAGCGAAGAGCAACGGGTTAGCTGTGGCGATATTTAATTCCTGTGATGGGTTGGGATTAGGGTCCCAGTTAGAAGCGCTACAGATTCCCCAAATTATTGTGATGCGAGAACAAGTGCCAGATGAAGTGGCACAGGTATTTTTAAAGCAATTTTTGGTGGCTTATGCGAATGATGGCAAACCCTTATATCAAGCAGTAAAAGAAGCAAGATTAAAACTGCATGGACTGGAGGATAAATATCCCTGTGCCTCTTTGTTACCAGTAATTTGTCAAAATGCAGATACAGTCCCACCAAGTTGGTTAGATTTAGGTCGCCGTCCCACCGAAATTAGTCCCTATCGTGGTTTGTTTGCGTTTCGGGAGGAAGATGCACAATTCTTTTTTGGACGGGAATCTTTCACCCAGATGTTGATAGATGCGGTGCAAAATCAACCCTTGGTTGCGGTGATTGGTTCTAGTGGTAGTGGTAAATCTAGTGTGGTGTTTGCTGGTTTGGTGAAGTGTCTGCGAGATGCTGGTAACTGTCATATTGTTGACTTTCGTCCCGGTTCCAGACCTTTGTTTAATCTGGCAACTGCCCTTGTTGACCAAAAAGAAACCAATTTTAATCGAGATTATCATCAAAAAGGGTCTCAAATATTGCCACCTGTACTTAGCCGCACAGAACGCTTGCGGGAGATTAGAAATCTTGCCAGCGACCTGGGGCAGTGTGAAAATGGGTTGCGGGATGTGGTGGATGATATCCTCTCTGTTGACCCCAACCAGCGTTTATTGCTAGTTGCCGACCAATTTGAAGAACTTTATACCCTTTGCAGAGATGCACAAGAGCGCAAAGCTTTTTTAGATAGATTATTAGAAGCAATCTCTTCCTGTCGTAATTTTACTTTTGTCATCACTCTCAGGGCAGACTTTTTAGGACAAGCATTGTCTTATCGTCCCTTTGCTGATGCCTTGCAGTATGCAGACTTAAAACTGGGTCCAATGACGGATGAGGAGATGCAAGCAGCAGTAGAAAAACCTGCGGCGTTGCTGGGGGTGACAATTGAGGAGGGGCTTGTTGAACGCATTCTTTCTACGGTGAGTACAGAACCAGGGGATTTACCTTTATTGGAGTTTGCCTTGACTCAACTGTGGGCAAAACAACTTGATGCCCAGTTGACCCATGCTGCTTATGATGAAATTGGCGGAGTAGAAGCAGCATTGGCTCGTTATGCGGATGAAGCATATAACAAGTTGAATTTTGAGGAAAAAGAAAGGGCGCAGCGAATTTTTATTCAACTGGTACATCCAGGGGAAGGGACGGAAGATACCCGCCGTGTAGCTACCCGTGCTGAGGTGGGTGAGGAAAATTGGGATTTGGTAACTCGCTTGGCTAATGCTCGTTTGGTGGTGACGGGACGGGATGAGAAAACAGGTTTAGATACGGTAGAGGTTGTCCACGAAGCTTTAATCCGCAGTTGGGGACAATTAAATCTGTGGATGCAGCAAGATAGGGACTTTCGCCACTGGCAAGAACAGTTGCGCGTAGCAATGCGTACTTGGGAGAGCAGTGGAAATGATGAAGGGGCGCTTTTACGAGGTAAGCCACTGGCAGATGCGGAATATTGGGAAAGACAACGTTTTTTAGAATTGAGTCCAGTAGAGAGGAGTTTTATTGCGTTGAGTGTGGAACTGAGGGAGCGAGAGAGCAAAACGCAAAAGCGCAGACAACAATTTACTATCTTAGGACTCTCTGGCGGCTTGGTTGTAGCCTTGAGTTTGACTGCGGTGGCTTGGTGGCAATCACAAAACTCGACAAAGAACGAAATTATATCACTCACGAACTCCTCAGAAGCACTTCTGGCTTTAGGACAAGAATTTGATGCTTTGAAAACTATTCTCAAGGCAGCGAAAAAAGTCACACAAATTCAGGGGGAAAATATAGAGCTAAAAATTCCCATTACAGTTGTATTGGGGCAAGCCATAAATGAAGTCAAACAGTTTAATCGCTTGGAAGGGCATCATAGTTATATAAGAAGTGTTATATTTAGCCCCGACGGTGAAACTATTGCCACTGGAAGTGACGATCAGACAGTTAAATTGTGGAACCGGAAAGGTCAGTTGCTCAAAAGTTTCGACGCACATGCGAGGCTGATTAATAGCATTAGTTTCAGCCCTGACGGTCAAATTGTTACTAATAGTAATGACGATACAGCCAAACTATGGAGTCGCGAAGGCAAATTGATCGCAACTCTTGTAGGACATAAAGATAATGTCAATAGCGCTACATTTAGCCCCGATGGTAAAATCCTGGCTACAGCTAGTAGTGACAAGACAGTTAAACTATGGAACAGGAAAGGTAAGCTTCTCAAAACCTTCACTGGACATAGCGAGCCAGTTAATAGTGTCAGCTTCAGCCCCGATGGTAAAATCCTGGCTACAGCTAGTAATGACAAGACAGTTAAACTATGGAACAGGGAAGGTAAGCTGCTCAAAACCTTCACTGGACATAATGAGCAGGTTAATAGTGTCAGCTTCAGCCCCGATGGTAAAATCCTGGCTACAGCTAGTAATGATAAGACAGTTAAACTATGGAACAGGGAAGGTCAACTGCTCAAAACCTTCACTGGACATAATGAGCCGGTTAACAGTGTCAGCTTCAGCCCCGATGGTAAAAACCTTGCTACAGCTAGTAATGACAAGACAGTTAAACTATGGAACAGGGAAGGTCAACTGCTCAAAACCTTCACTGGACATAGCGATGTAGTCCATAGGGCTACATTTAGTCCTGACGGCAAAACCCTTGCTAGTGCCAGTAATGACAACACTGTAATCCTGTGGAAATTGGATAACAAGCTGTTTACCACCCTCACCCAAAATAACGAGCAGTTTAATAGGGTTGCATTTAGCCCTGATGGTAAAATCTTGGCGACAACTGGTAATGATCAGACAGCTAAACTGTGGAGCCGGGAGGGCAAACTTTTAAAAATCTTAACTGGACATAGCGATCGCGTCAATAGCGTTACATTTAGCCCTGATGGTAAAATCCTGGCGACAACTGGTAATGATCAGACAGCTAAACTGTGGAGCCAGGAGGGCAAACTTTTAAAAATCTTAACTGGACATAGCGATCGCGTCAATAGCGTTACATTTAGCCCTGATGGTAAAATCCTGGCGACAGCTAGTGATGATAAGACAGTTAAATTGTGGAACCTGCAGGGTCAACTCGTAAAAACCCTCACTGGGCATAAAAATAGTGTCAATAGTGTTACATTCAGCCGCGACGACGGTCAAACTTTCGCCACTGCCAGTGATGATAATATAGTTAAATTGTGGAATCGGGAAGGTCAGTTGCTACAAACCTTCACCGCCAAACATAACAATAGTGTCAATAGCGCTACATTCAGTCCCGATGGTCAAATCCTCGCCACTACTAGTAATGATACTACAGTTAAACTATGGAACCGGGAAGGTCAGTTGCTACAAACCCTTACCGGACATAGCAGTTTGGTCAACAGCGCTACATTTAGCTTCGACAGTCAAACCCTCGCTACAACTAGTGATGACAAAACGGTCAAACTATGGAACCGGGAGGGCAAACTTCTCAAAACCCTGATTGGACATAGCAATCATACCCGAAGTGTCAGTTTTAGCCCCGATGGTAAAATCTTGGCTACAGCTAGTGAAGATAAGACGGTCAAACTATGGAACCGGGAAGGTCAGTTGCTACAAACCCTTACCGGACATAGCGATGTAGTCAATGGTGCTACATTTAGTCCCGATGGTAAAACCCTCGCCACAGCAGGTAATGACAAAACGGTAATTTTATGGAATTTCGATTTTGATGATTTACAAATGCGTGGGTGTACCTGGCTTGCGGATTATCTCATCACCCACCCTGACGCACTCAATGAATTAGAACAATGTGAAACTCCCGCTATCAAAGCGTCTTCGGCACCTGTAATGGTAACTCAGGGAGAACAACTAATTATAAAAGGTGATATTGAAGATGGAATTACTAAGTTTCGCACTGCGCTGAATTGGAATCCTAAGTTGAAATTTAATCTCACAGCCAAGGTAAAGGCTTTAACCTTAGTTAAAGAAGGAGAAGATGCAGGACGACAGTGTAATTTAGAAGTTGCGAGTGCTAAGTTTCAATCCGCGTTAGAACTAGATTCAAATCTGGGCTTTGAGCCACAGACAAAAGCTCGTCAGTTTGTATCTTTAAGTTTAATTAGAAAAGGGGAAAAATGTGCCGAAACTGGTAAAGTTTTGGCAGCGATCGCAGCTTACGCACAAGCCCAAAAATTCGATCCCTCATTAGAAATTTCTCCAAGTTCTTGGAGTTTCCTCTGTTGGTTTGGTAGTAAATATAAACATGCTGCTGATGTAATATATGCCTGTGAAAAAGCAGTAGCTCTTGTTCCCAATGATGGAGAAATTTTAGATAGTCGCGGTATTGCTAGAGCGTTAACAGGCAATACCAAAGGAGCGATAGAGGATTTTCAAGCTTTCATCGCTTGGACTTCTAATCCGAAAGATAAATCAAAACGGCAACATTGGGTTAATACCCTACGTACTGGTAGAAATCCATTCACTGATAAAGAAATTCAAAGTTTATGAAAAAGTAACTGAGAACTAAAGCTTTGTACGGCAAGCTCTTAGCTAACTTGCTTTTTCAAAAATAAAATAAGAATCCTATAGTAGTGAAATGATAAACAATCAAAACCAAACAATAGCTGAAACTGAAAGACTTTCCTCAACGCTTACATCTAGTAGTTTGAGGTATAACGAAAGTAGTTATTTATGCACGCATAATTCTTTCGCCAATTCTCAAGATGCTGGTTGGCTTTTCCCAAACCAATCTAGGTCGATTGCTAATCAGCTTAGAGAAGGTGTTAGAGCATTAATGCTTGATACGTATTACAAAGAACCTGGTTCTGGAGATATTTTTAATGTGATTCCAGAGAATGGAGTATACTTATTGCATGGAGTTAACGAGCATGGTTGGATACCCAGATTTACTTATGCTCTACCTTTACAAAGACTGTATCAAGCATTAAATGATGTAGTAAATTTTCTCAAAGAAAATCCTACGGAAATAGTAACAGTTTTCTTGGAAGATTACACCAATACAAACGAACTTAAAGATGAACTTGAAAAAGTTAAAGACATTAAAGAGTTAATATACGACCCAGATAACGATGAAAAGTGGCAAGTAAAAGAAAAGAAAGTATGGCCTTTATTGTCAGATATGATTCAGCGCAATAAACGCTTAGTAATTTTCAGTAGTAAAGACCACAAGAACGAAGTAGAAAAAATTGGGGTAGCCTACAATTATTATTACACCAAAGAAAATTACTGGAGTATTGGTAACTTAGGTAACGATTGGGATTGTCCATCTCGATGGGACAACGGTGAGTATATAGATGCCGATTACCCGAAATTGTTCGTCTTTAATCATTACAGGAACTTTCCGATTGTTATCATTGCCGCCATTGATAACACTTATGAAAAAATCATGGACAGAATAAACAACCGATGCTACAAGACAGCAAAGCAACTCCCTAATTTTGTCTCTGTTGACTTTTATGAAGTCCCGTTAGAAACAGAAGACAAAGCGCACAAGGTTGTCGCTGAGTTAAATAGAAGGTGGCATGTTTCACGTAGTGAAGCATAACATAATTTTTTATGCATTGAGATGCTCCACAAAAGTACCTTTAAGGGTACTTTTTTTTATGCGATTCTGTCGTGATAAAAGTACCCATCAGGGTAATAGTATTTCATTTTAATATGTGCTGAAGATAAGACCCCAACAGACTTTTACTTCTTTATAAAGTTTTGTTACAACTCTGCTGTATTTCAGATAAAGAGGTTTTTTCTTAACCGAGTAATGTGTAGAGCAACCTCAAATTTCTCTCATATCAAACTTGTAATGTCAGGAAATTCAGCATGAATACACACACATTAAATTTACTTTTACCGATACGAAAAAAGCTGGATACTATCGAAATTCATAATTCCAAATTAGCGCGATTCTTGTGCAAAGTAATTCCAGCTTCTTGTCCATTTGCAAGTGACATCAAACTGTTTGGGAACTTAATTATTCATATACCACCTCTGTGTAAGCTCAATCCTCTGTATGAGCAGTTAATTGGTTTACGCTTTCGTGCTATTTGCTACCTTAATCAGCTAGACTAGAACACTTAAAGATAAGCTGAATCGGTTACATAGTATCAGTAATTAAACATACTAAAACAAAAAAAGTAGCAAAGTTGAATTAGGCGTAGCCAGCCAATTAAGAAAAATGACTGCAAATATCTACACCGTATCCAAGGAATCCAAAAAAATAAATATTAGGAGAAAAGATGACTAATATTTTAGTAAATCATGAAAATCCTGAAACCAAAAACCTCTTAATGAAATGCTTAGAAACAGCAGGATTTGAGGTGATTGTCACAGAAAAAGGCTTTGTTAGTGTTCAGTTACCACAGGAGAAATTCTCTACTACCACCGAAGCTAAAAAATCAAATACTCAGAAGTCCATATTTCCATCGACTCCCCGACTGCGTGAGGTCTTTGAATTTATTGAATTTAATTATCATCAAAATATTAGCCTAAAAGAAGTAGCTCTAGCTGTTGGTTATTCCTCAGCTTACTTAACCGATTTAGTGCGAAAACTTACCGGGAAAACAGTAAATAACTGGATTATCGAGCGCCGGATAGCCGAAGCAAGCACCTTGCTTTTAGAAACTAATTACTCCGTTGAAGAAATTGCTTTAAAAGTAGGTTATCAAAATATCAATCATTTTTATTGTCAGTTTCGCAATTACTATAAAAATACTCCGCGTGCTTGGAGAGAGACACAGCGTTCTCATACATTGTTATAACGGCACAAAAAATATTACCTACCTATTAACTGCTAATTAATCAACTAATATATTATCTCAATGCAATACTAGATTATGTTATTTACTAATCTAGTATTTTTTTATTTAAATATTTATGGAAGTCATCAACTCTCAAAATTAGGGTGCGCTTAGAAAATATTAAATATTTGATATACTTTTTGAGGAGAATCTAAAAATACTGAATGCTTAATTATAATCTTATCGAAAAATAGTTAATTATCAATCAAATTTGCTCAAGATAATATATGTGTATGGAAAGCAAAGGAGAGCTAACAAACAAGCTTAAAAGCTCTTAAAAATCTGGAAATTAAAATATTACTTCTATGATTTTTAACTAAAAACTTTCCTTCAACAAAACCTTCTAAACAACACAAATCAAATTCTGAAAGGATAAACTCATGGCAACTTATACAGCAAAAACAAATGGTGCAGCTGAAACACTTGAATCATTTTCTGAAGCCGATATCGAGACTTTGGAATACGAATCGGCGGAAGCAGGGATTGAATCTCAGTTAGAGGAAAACTTAGAAAGTGTATCTTTTGAGAGTGTAGCTGAAGATGTAGAAGCTTACATGGAAGGAGACTTAGAACGTCGTCCTCCAAGCCGTTCTGTGATTAAACGGTTGACGAAAATTTTTACCGCTTTAGTCAAAAATACCGTCAAAAAAATCACCAGCAACCCTAAAACTCGTGCCAAACTGCAAGCAGCTTGTCGCAAAGGTCCTGATGCTGTTACCACACTGTTGACTCCAATCATTACTAAGACACTGCCAACCTATTTCAGATGGATGTCTGCTATCTTCGTTCCTCCAATTGTGGCTCGCCTTTTCCCTGCTATTTGCAAAGATGCTGGGTTGAAATCAGATGAAGTATCTGCTGCAACTGAGGGTATATTTGGTGATATTTTTCGGTGGTTCTTTTAGTCTGCGTGACTAAGTGATGTTAATCAGTCTTACTAATCACAATTTTAGTTAGGACAACTACGTTCACACTTACTCAACCTTAATCCTCCCCATTTAAGGGGAGGAAAGACCAATCTTCTTTTTTCTAGATAGGTTTTACCTAAACAATAATCCACGTTAATTGCTGATAATTGCACTCATTCACATATACAAATGAATGTAATAGATGTGGCTATCTCGAATATTTTCATTGTGTAAAACCTAAATTAAACTTGCAAAAATACTCATCTTTTCACAGGAGAAAATTATGGCGACATTAACATCTGCTAATTCACTCGAACAGCTAGAATTGTTTTCTGAGGCAGATATAGAAAGGATAGAAGTTGAGTCATTAGAAGCAGGGATTGAATCTCAGCTAGAAGAAACTCTCGAAAGTGTATCTACTGAAAGTGTAGCTGAAGATGTGGAAGCTTACATGGAGGGAGATATTGAACGCCGCAATCCTAACAGTTATGTAATTCGACAACTAACAAAAGTATTCACTGCCTTAATCAAAAATGCGGTGAAAAACATCACTAGCAATCCAAAAACTCGTGCCAAGCTGCAAGCGGCTTGTCTCAAAAGCCCTGATGCTGTCACCCAACTGTTGGCTCCAATCATTGCTAAGACATTGCCAACCTATTTTAGATGGATGTCTACTATCTTCGTTCCGCCAATTGTGGCTCGTCTTTTTCCTGCTATTTGCAAACAAGCTGGCTTGAAACCAGAAGAAATTCCAGCCACAGCAGAATTTTGGAATTTTCTTATCCCTGTTGTTACTACTGTATTACCTTCGGGATTTGACTTTTTTCGTAACCGAAGAAGAAGATAAGCAATCTGTCTAACTGATATTTCGCAACATTCTCAATAACTATACGTTTGGCACTAAATAAAAGGTAAAAATCAATTTTTTAGCCTCTATGTAAGCAGTGCCTACCCTCTTATTTTCAAGGAGTAAATCATGATTTCAGAAGAAGATTTCGATTTCACAGAACAGCAACTAGAAAAAGCCGAACTAGAAATTCGTGACAAATGGGGAGCCGATATTGAAGGTAAAATTGACCGCTTTTTAGAGTATCAAATTATGAATGAAGTTGACGATGTGAATTCAACAACACGTCAACGGGTGATGATTTATTACAAACCGACCAAGTGCTTTGAGCAGTACCATGAGGAGTTTGAGCAATTGGAGGAAATTTACCAAAAACGCAATGAAGAATTTGAAGTTGATGCCTTCGACGAGTTTGAAAGCTTAGTAAATCAAGATATTGAATCACTCATAGAAGATTTAAAACAAGAGCAAGCTTTGGTGGAACACCTGACATTAGGTGAAGCTGTCGTTGCTAACTTAACTCCTGCCCAAATTCAAAAATTCTCACAGCAAAGCAATATAGTCCGCTTGGAAGCTGATAAACCCTTGAGATTAGAACTAGACCAAAGTTCTGTAACTGTGGGTTTAGTCAATGCTAGAACTCAAGGAATAGTTGGTACTGGTAGAGGAGTGATTATCGCTGTTCTTGATGGCGAAGTTGATATTAACCATCCTGACTTAAAAGGTCGTGTTGTCCATAAGCGAAATTACACCAATGAACCTTGGGGGAACCCCCACCCTCATGGAACTCACGTAGCAGGTATTATTGCTGGGAATGGATCGCAGTACAAAGGTATGGCACCAGAGGCAATTATTTGGAGCTATAAATTATTACCTTCTGAGGCAAATAATTCGGGGGAAGGATTTAAAGGAGCAGATGCCATTGAAGATGTGATTAAAGACATGAAGGAAGGTGTAAAAGTAGCTAACTGTAGTTGGGGAGTTCCGACAGAGCTAGACGGTACTAATGTTTGGGCAAAAACTGCGGAACGAGCCGCAAAATTAGGCTTAGTCTTGGTTAAGAGTGCAGGTAATAATGGTTCTGAACCGGGAACTCTTACCTCTCCCGCAGATGCTTTTGGTGATGTGATTGTTGTTGGAGCATCTAGCCACGACGGAACCCAAGTGATGCCTTTTAGCAGTCGTGGCCCAACTGCCGATAACCGACCCAAGCCGGATATTTTAGCCCCTGGCGAAGACATTGTATCTACCGTACCTGGTGGTCGCTATAAAAAGATGAGCGGTACCAGTATGGCATCACCTCATATTGCTGGTATAAGCGCCCTGTTATTAGAGCGTAATCCAAAACTGGAACCTTGGCAGATTAAGAAAATTCTCATGGAATCTGCAAAACCACTGGACTCAACAACTGACCCCAACGCCCAGGGCAAAGGTTTAGTAGATGTTGTCAAGGCTTTGCAGATGGCAACGCAACCTGTATCAGAAGAGAAACAGATTACCTACACCTCGGTAGTTAAACAAAGGAAGTTACTAGAACAACTAAACATTTCCGTGAAAAATACTAGCAAGGAAGTTATGCAGGGGGTAAAAGCTAGCTTGGTATCACCTACTAGTGACATTAAAGTCACGGCTGCCGAACAAGACTATGGGAATGTGCGGACTGGGGCAGATGTTATCCGCAACTTTGAGATTGAAGTCTCTCCCAATGGCAAACCGAGTCAATACAATCTCTCTTTGAAGCTGAACTATACTACGCCTAGTGGTCAGAAAAAGACAGATTCGTATCAAATTATCCATCAAGTCCCAAGTCTGGCTAAATAGAGATTGCTTCAGCAGACTGAAAATAAGTAAGAAGATTGCAAAAAGATGAAAGTTAACTTCCGCACCATTGCACGGGGCGCTAATAGCGGATACCCAACAGCCAGCCAATTGGTAATTGATAATTCTGAAGAATGGGCTGATGTTTGGCAGCAACACACCTCTGATTTTATACCACCTCCACCTGTTCCCAACGTGGATTTTACAGATAACCAGGTAGTCGCCGTCTTTATGGGGGAGAAACGCACTGGCGGTTATTCGGTGGAAATTCTGACTGTCGAGACCAAAAACTCTGAGCAAAAAGACCTGGCATCGTTGGTAATTACAGTTGCCTATCGCCAGCCTAAGCCTGGAGAGATTGTTCAAGAGGTGATTACGCACCCATACCAGATAATTACAATTCCCCAACGTGCTGTGAACAAGGTTCTCTTTAAAAAGGCTTAAGTAAATACCACGCTTGTTAGCGTCAAAATTTTGGCAGATTTCGCAGACTTTGCTGACATACAAACTCAATTTTTTCAGGAGGAAATTATGACTAGACAGATAGTCGAAAATTTGGAATTGTTCTCAGAAGCTCAACTAGAAGCTCTGGAATTCCTACCAGAGGAATTAGAAAATATTGAATCTGAGCTATATCCTAATTTGGAAAGTATATCTTTGGAGGAAGTAGCCAAAGACCTCGAAGCTTATTTCGAGGGGGGCGTTGAACAGGCAGGATTGGAAGCGCGTGGTCGCAGTCGTGGTGGTCGTGGTGGCGCTCCTAGTGGTGGTTTTCGCGATCGTTTTCGTCGTGGTGGTCGTGGTGGCGCTCCTGGTAGTGGTATTCGCGATCGTTTTCGTCGCGGCGCTCGTATTGGTGGTGGCACTGGTAGTGATGGCACTCGTGCTTTACCGAATGGCAGTCGCAGACCTACTACCGCAGAAAAAGATCAAATCAGAACTATCAGAGCCAATATTACAGGAGGCACCCTAGGTGGTGGTGTGTATAGTAATGAAGGAGGTCATGGGAGTACTCGATTACCTCGCGCTTCAACGGGGGAGCACTATCGAGAGTACCGACTTGGTCAAGATAATCATGGTGGGGCTGGCGCGCACCGTGCCGTTATATTGATTGGTTCAGACGGAAGATCCGTCGCAGCTGTGTATTACACCAGCGATCATTACCAATCCTTTTTTAAATTGTCATAATTTATACCCTTGCTAAAATTTGATTTTAAGTGCGATCGCTCTTTTTGTAGGGACTTTGTTAAAAGGGATGCGATCACTCCAGGGTGCGATTGTCTATTCTCAAGGATGCGATCGCTCATGGATGAAGTATAAGGTTCAAACAAACTGAACCTGATGTTCAACAAAACTCAATTTCTCAAAATTTAGGAGAACTGTTATGACTACTACAAAGATTCAACAATTTCAAGGAACCTCAAAAGAAGGGGATTTTCAATCTGCCCTTTTGTCAGCTACTAATAGCGCGTTAGAGTTTTTCAGCAAAGGCGTATCAGACCAACGCATTGCCTGGAAACTCGTTGAAACATCAGGTCGCACAGGTGGATTGTTAGGAGAGAGAGCGATTACCGTAACGATAGAAGCCCAACCACATTAGTGCGATCGCTCTTTTGATGAAGGTTAATCAGGGCGCGATGTATGTTCTCAAGAGTACGTGCCATTATTTGCTGGTTCAACCTGACATAAAAGCGATCGTTCATATTCGATGCCTTCAAAAGTTTCGATTTGCTTTGCCAAATTACCTCAATTATCAAGCACTAAATTTGAGATTTACCTGTGTTGTGAATTATTACAGCAGTGAGTAATTGTTTCGGCAGTTGCTCACTGCTGCTTTTTTACCACTTTTTTCACATTCATATATTTCTCCTAACTGAATCAACTACAGCTTGTATATATAGAGACAAATAAATTGTCACTATCTAAAAATAATTAATCATCGCTTCTATGAGTCTCGAAAGATAGTTAATTATTAATCCAATCAAGAAAGAATAGTATTGATATTAACAAAGAGCTTCATGGTTAGCAAACAAGCTCAATGTTGCATTTTCATCCAGATGGAAATGTAATTGGACAAAACATTTTTTAGGAGTTCTCAGTCGAGTCAGGTGGAGATGAGATTTGTATATCTCTTATGAGGTATATATTCCCTACCCTTATACATTTCGTCAAAACAAGAACTTCTATAAGCAAACTCTTTAGAAACAAACAAAAGGAACAATATGCTTTTATTTTTTACAATGGCACTAGATGAGACCTCAGAACTCAATAGAGGTAGATTATTTCTAGTAGATGAAACAAAAGGAATTGTTGGCAGATGGGTTGCGACAAGTAGCATTGCGGATAAACAAGGGGTAAAAGATTGGAATGTTCGTGGTGGTGTAATACCTCCTACTTATGAATTAAGCCCATCATTACCTTTTTACTCCGTTACAGTTAATCCTGTAGACCTCAGAAAAGTCAAAGGAGTAGAAGGTAATGGTTACCCTATTACACCATTTGAAGTCACAACCATTGGTGGAGGAACCCGTTCTGACCTGCTAATTCATAAAGATGCAAATGTGCCAGGAAGTATGGGCTGCATTGTGTTACCTGAATCAGAATTCACAGATTTTGAGGAAGTTTTTCAAAAACATTGTCAAGGGCAAAATACGGTCAAACTTCTCGTTGGGTATACTTATTAGGAGAAAATAAATATGAACCTCCAAGATATTATAAAGCTTGATAAATCTCTTGAGTTTGACTATTTGCGTCAAGACCAAGAGTTAGCAAAGCAAGTTCAAATCCGCCTGCTTGAAGTTAAGGAAGTTCCTAATCTCTCGGTTCAAATTTCCGCAAAACTACCTCAATGCGGAATTGAGTTAATCAAAAAATTTGAAGGCTGCTATCTTAATGCATATCCTGACCCTGACACAAAACGCGAACCGATCACAATTGGGTGGGGGTCAACCAAGAAACGCGATGGCAGCCCGTGGTATCTTGGGGAGAGTATTTCTCAAGAAGAAGCTTTGGAGCTTTTGATTTATCAGTTGGAAAATAATTACTTACCTGATTTAGAAAAAATACCTTGTTGGCATCAACTAAATACTAACCAACAAGGAGCTTTACTTAGCTTTAGCTACAACTTGGGAAGTAAATTCTTTGGTGCCCCTGGCTTTAATTCCATTACCAGAGTTTTAGAAAGTCGCAATTGGTCTGAAATCAAAGAGACTTTCATCAAATACCGTAACCCTGGAACGAATGTTGAGGAAGGACTTTTGGCACGAAGGCAGGCTGAGGCTGAACTATTTTTAACACCTGTAGCGTAACTGGTATTCTAGCTAGAATTCTTCTATTATTCTATTCTAAATTGAATAATAGACATAACAGGGGTGTAGAAGCCATGCAACCTCTGTTTAGCTTACATTATATTGTATCGCTACTCGCAAGCGAAGTTGTCTCAATTACCAAACACGCTTATATGTAGATAACCCAAGTTCACAACTTGGGTTATCTTTTTTAATATGTCGCGTTCGACGTTTTGGAGAGCGTTTCGCTTACTCCAAGAAGAAGGAGAAATAAATTATCACACCTGAAATTGAAGAATTCAGAAGTCAGAATTCAGGAGTCAGAATACAATCAGTGGTGGGTCTGAATCCCCCACTGATTGAAGACCACAAAATTTTCAATTTTGTGGGGGTCTTAAACCCGTTTATTCATCCGCCAGTCGCACAGAATTCAATTCTGAATTCTGGCTCCTGACTCCTGAATTCTGTTTGATAATTAATTATCGGTTCTATAATTACCTAAAAATAGTTAATTATCAATCCACTTTTTAAAGAATATATTGAGATTAAGAAAGAGCGAGGGAGTTAGCAAACAAGCTAAACCTTTTAGCCACAAGGAAACGACGCTTAATCGGTCAATTCCAATGTGAATAAGTCAGAATTAAGCTCTTTGCTTAACTGCAACCAAACCTGATGAGAACTGGGCTACATCATCAGATACTTTGTCCACAGTAGACCCATCAAAAAGGAGATTAATCATGGGTGACTTTTCTAAAACCTGTTCAAACATCCGGCTTGAGGGCACAGTATTAAGGGCAGATTGTAGAAGAATAGATAGTTCTCAAGCCGCAGCCGCAATCGACTTAAATAGTTGTGTCAATGCTTAATTCCTAAGATTTTGTCTTGGCTGTTTACTTTAAAATAGCCCTTTTCTCTTTGAATTAAAGCTTTAATTCAATTTGGAGTTTAAAAATAAGCGAACTCACAGTATTAACTGAAGGAAATTAAAATGTTAAATCTATTTGGTACATTTGAATCTGGTTTTAAATTATCTGAAAAAGCACTTGATTATTTAATGGAATGGAATAAGGAAGCTGAAATTGCTTCAAGTATTTCTAAAACAACACAACAAGTTATTGAAATATTGGTCAATGTACCTGGTATGACTATGGCTCATAGTAGAGATTTTCAAAGAGCAGTACCCTTGTTCACATTGAAAGATAAAACATTAGTTAAAATTTACATAAATCCGGCACAAGTAAAACACATATTTTTAGCAGATTCCAACAACAAAATGATATTTGGCGGTTATGTAGGTTGGATGCATAACAGAAATTTAAATGAAGCTATCGATAATATAAAGAAAGTATATAGTTAACTGGAACATTCACGACTTCAGTACCGAACCTGGTAAATTTCAACCTCAACGATACGATGTAAATTGTTAAATCAAATCATCAAGCTGCCTGGTCAAAGCACCTTGCAAATCAACACGGTTATCGTCATATATAATCACAGTCCTGGGGTCGGAATGGCGGCTTAACTTTTGAGTAGCCCGAATATTACCATTATTTTGGTTCAGCGCTTCAGTAATAGCGCTATGCCTTACCCGGTGGGGACTCATCTGCTTTTCAATTCCTGCCAACTTACAATATTTGATAACAATTAAACGTATCGCTTCCCCAGTTAACCGATTCCCAAACCTTACTGGATCAAGGGAAATAAAAATGGGTTCGTTGGGCTTATCAGCAGCATTAGATGCTTGCAACCAATCAGAAATTGCAGCAGCCGTTTTTTGAGAAATTGTCACCAGCTCCCGTTCCCCATTGCGTCCCTTACCACTAACCTCGATTTGACATCTAGCATATTTAAAATGCTTCACATCCAAACTGGGAATCTCCCCGCGCCGCAGAGCATTACTCCAAAGCAGCCGCATGATGGAATAATCGCGCTTCCCCGCTAAAGTCGAAGTATCAATCGCCTCAAATAGCTTAATCACCTCTGGAACTTCTATCCCCTTAGTATCCCGATAGGGTCTAACTTTCTCATTTTTAATCACTTCCAGGTCGTAATTGCAGATATCAAAAATCTGCCCCATCTCCACCAAAGACTTAATCGCGCTGATTCTGCGGTTAATTGTCGCTGGCGCTAAACCTTGCTCGAAAAGATGCTTGCGGTAGGCAACCACCACCGATATTGCCTGGGTTTTTGATAGCCCTAAAAATTCGCGGGCCAGGTCGGATGTTAATTCGCGACCGGGGGCGATGAGACTGAAGAAATTTCGCAAGTCATGGGAATAAGCCCTGCGGGTGTGTTCCGACCGTTTTTGCGTCAGTAAAACTTCGAGAATTTGTTTACTATCGCTCTGTGTAATTCCACTTAAAGAGGTGATAGAGCGGAGGGTGATGATACCAGACATAGACAAAAACCGTTGATTTATAAGGGTTGTGCGCGTTAAGTGCTTGTTAAAACGTACATTCTCACAACCACTTTACATTACGATTAACTTTATTTTCCCCGATTCTTTGGCTTTTTCATGGTCTAAGCGCAAGGATACTTCTGGTATTGGCTGGGAATTTAATCAGAAAACGGGATTGTATCATCCAATTACTTGAACCCGACAGCGATGATTATTTTAATAAACGCAGCTGAGGCGGAAATCCCGGTTCACTCTTTGATAGCTTTACCGTTAAAATAATAGATATTGGTTTATAGGTAAAAAGCATGACAGAAACCAAGTCTACCCGTGTTGTCCGTAGGGGGAGAATATTTCCCGAAATCCAATGGAATGAGTCACAAAAAGCACGACGTGAAGCCGAACGCGAGGCTTTTTACCAACGTTGTAAACCTATTTTTGAGCGAGTAAAATCAGAATTAATTGAAACTCACTACAACTGGTTTGTTGCAGTTGAACCGGATAGTGGAGAATATTTTGTTGATAAAGATTTAGAAGTAGTTTCATTACAATGTCGCGAACAGCATCCAGGCAAAATACACTATACTTTTCGGATTAATGAGTCTGGGGCTTGCGGCACGATATGACGATTTCCGGTTTTTTTGGTGATGAGGAAGCACTACTTTTTGAAATTAATTTAATAACATCAGATGGATTAGAATTACCTGTTGAGGCGATGTTTGATACAGGTTTTTCGTATTGGTTAGCGATTAATGACCAAGATATAGATGCACTTGGTTGGGAGCGTTTACGAGAGCAAACAATGCGAACTGCACGGGGAGATGTAAAATTTGACATCTATGTTGGTCAAGTACTATTTGATGGTCAAGAGTTTGACATCCCTGTACATGTTGGCAAAGATTTAACAGAAGTTTTACTCGGTCGTCAATGGTTAACAAATCGTCGGTTAGTCGTTGATATACAGTCGGGTGAATTGACGTTGGGATAACTACGACCGATAAAAAGAGAGAAAAATCCCTCAAAATTTTTTAAAATTTATCAATTGTTTATTTGTTGGCAGATTTGTTATTAGTGTCTGGTAGACACACAACGGACACGTCACAGACATCTGGTGTCTTTACGTGTCCGCTCTAATGTCTGAACGTGTCCATACTGTATAAGGCTTTTAGCGTTTGGTGTCTGTAGTGTCTGGTGTCCGATGTCCGCAAAAAAGGGGGTTTTGGGGAGCAGACACCAGCCATAGAAAGCGGCTAAATTTGATTGAGCTTGATAACACCGTCGCCTATCCAGTCAGCCTTTCCTGCCCCCACAATTTCGTACATCCAACCCTTAATTTGCTCAACAGTGAATCTCTCCGAGTTGACTTTAAAATTGCCCTTGAACTCCCTAACATCGGCTGTCATTCTCTCGGTTCTGGTGAGATATTCATACAACTTTTGCGCCATTGGTGATAGTTGATTAGGCGCGGATTGGGTATCACTTGCCTTGTCACCAAGATTAATTTCTAGTTCATAAATCCGCTCTAAAGTGGCTTGATCTATGGGGGGAATTAGGTGAGAATCTGCTGCTGATAGAGTGTCACTAAAATCAGATATTTTGGCTGTCATAGTCGGCAGTTCAACTAATATCCATTCGTTGGAACTATCGAGTTTTACCTTGGCAAGACCCGTAGATTTTGGTTGCAGTGTAATTGGATCTACCTGTGCCAAACATTCAACTTGCAGCATTTTAGAAACCAGATTATGTAAGCCTTTAATCCCAAATAAACAAGTCTGGGTATTGTTGTGAGCTACCACAGTTAAAGGCATCTCTTGTTTACGGCTTTTAGTTAATGCCAGCTTCCCGAATTTTGATAGTAATTCCTCATCTTTAATAAAGTCGCCATAGGTGGTGGCTTCTTCACAAATTAGGGCGGTTGCTTTGCCCTCGCTCCAAAGTTTCTGCCGCCATTGCGACTCACTTAAAGATGAATTATTAAAGGTTTTTAACCGTTGTTCTAATTCCTCAACGTATTCGCGGATCTGTTGCTCAATATCCGACCAAGAATGGTAACTTTCAACCCCTCGCCATTCTGCACGGTTACTGTCAGGGTCAAGGACAACAACGCGGTAGCCTGCTTGTTTTTTCTGTTTGGCGACATAACGAGCAAGCCAAGATTTACCACCGCCCTGGTTGCCCCAAATCAGGGCAGTTTGTTTGATGAGGTTTTGCACCCATGCGGTGTTATTGTCGGGTGGGATTACTGGTTGCTGCATTTGCTCCTCCACAGTTCCTGGTGTGCCGTGTGGTAGCTGTGGGGCTGGCTGCTGTTGAGGCTCAAACTTTTCAAAGCTTTGCCCAGAGTCGAGCAGGTGTCCAAATTCGTAATAATCATCCGCCGACATCGCCATGAGTAAAGCTGTCTGCTGCTGTGGGGTGATACTAGCTATAAACTGTTGTCTAGCCTCAGCGATTTTAATCCCACGCAAGTATTTCAACAGTTCGTTACCAGACAGGTCTAGCAGTTGCTCACCTAGTCTTACGCTGTAAGAAGCTTTTACGCCCTCAAATTGTTTAGTAGCTCGGTAGTGGGGTCTAATGTCGCTGAGATAGTCTTTGGCTTTGCTTGTCAAAAACAAACCAATTCCCCCCAACACCATCGCTCCTAGCCCAAAGTGAATCTTAAACGGATTATCAGCACTTAGTTCTCGGAATACATATAAGCTTTCATGCTGGAGAAATGCCCACTCGTTATAGTTGGGGTTGCTGGTGCGGTACTGATTAGCCTTCAAGTAGGGTTCGGGAATTTGCGATCTCTGTTCATAACGGCAATACTTATTACCCAAAAGTAAACGCTCTGTATCTCCCTCTGCCTCTAGTGGAGCATCATGTATCCTGGCTGATTTTGGGTAAAAACATATTTCTTTCTTGGCTATCCCGTCGCCTAAATGACCTACTACAACACAAATCACCGCCCCTAGTACCGATGCCATCATCAGGAGATTTAGACGCAGTGGCAGACTATAACAACGCTGGTTAAGTTCTGATGGTTTTACGTCTTTCATTTCTTACGCCAGTAGAAACATAGGACAACAGAAACAACGGCGGCTAACCCAAGAAATAACCCGTAATTAGTTTCTTTGGGCTTCTCGATGCCCAAGGATGCTTTTACCTGCTCAGTCACGGTAGAAAAACTGTTACGGGCTATTTTGTCCATGTCTTGGGCATCACCTGTCAACTTCCATGAACTAGCGGCTAGCGTTGCAGAGCGAATTACACCAATGCCAAATTTTTGGCGGTCGCTCATTTGGGGAATGATGCTGTTGTGAAATCTTAAGTAGCAGAGGGTAGCCGCCAAGGATGCCCCAACGGGTAAGCCAGCAATGACTATTGGGAATAGTCCAACACTGCCAGCAAGGTAGAGATATTGGGTTGATGTGATTTGCAATCCTGCCAGGAATGCACCTTGAGCAATGCCTTGAATTATGGTGATACTGCTGTCAGTTTCAGATATCGCCTGCTGTAAGAGTTCCGAGTCATACTGTTCACCGTCTACAGACTGTACGCCAAGGTCTACAATCTCTGCATCAAAGTAAATTGGTGTTTGTTTTTGATTGTTGGTCAACATAGGAACACCTTTGGGAAGAAAGTTAGCCCAGGTTTAGCTCCTGGGCTTTTATTTAGATTTAGTCGAGTAAGCGTCTAAAGAAACCTTTGGCACGATTAACAGCGTTAGAACCGTGTCTGTGAATGTCTTTTAAGGTTTCTTTAGCTCGGTCTGCGGGTGAAAGTCCTTGTTGCTTGTCCTTGACCTGCTGCCAAAGTTGAGTTTGTGCCTTGGTAGCGTCAATCTCAATGGTTCTGAGCGTTGCACGGTGCGATTCACCCAATAAGTTAAGTGTCCTAGAGTGCCGAAACTGTTCTTGGGCTAGTTGGTTATCAGATGCAATCACTTTTTGCTGTAGGCCATAGCCTAAACGGGTATCACTGACCCTAACCTTTGACCAACCCTCAGCCATTTTGTTGATGCTCGTACCTGCGGCGGTGAGAAACTGGGTTTCTTCTGCCATGACGGTTTCAGTTGCCTGTAAACCAAGTGATAGGTTGCCGAATACTGCCTTAGCATTTTGGGCGCGTTGGGTTTGCTTGATTCTAAAATCTGCCACAGTTGCAGCTGCTGTCTGATTGCCGTCTAGGGCTTGGAATACGGTTTCTTGGCTAATGCCCGAAAGGGAATGCAAAGCGGCATAGGTGATGGGTGCATCCAGTTTGAGTTTTACTGTCCGGTTCATCACTCCCACGCTCCTAGTTCTTCCAATCTTGTAAAGATGTTGTTTGCTTTGTCTCTAGTTGCGTGATCCGTAATGTCATTTAGTGCTGTTGAATCGCCTTCTGCAAGTCGAAAAATCGTTTCGTCTGGTAATTCAGAGCCAAAATTCCCTAAAAACTGACCATGAGTTAAAGGGTTTGGTGTTTCATCAATTGTTTCAAACTGGTCATAGATTCCAGATTGCAAGTATGGCAGTGTTTCTTGGATTATCTGCTGCTGCTCTGGTGTTCTACCTAAATTGGGTAGGAATGGATCATCATTAGCAACTATCTCTGCTGCTGATTGCGCCAA
Source organism: Tolypothrix sp. PCC 7712 (assembly GCF_025860405.1). Lineage (GTDB taxonomy): Bacteria > Cyanobacteriota > Cyanobacteriia > Cyanobacteriales > Nostocaceae > Aulosira > Aulosira diplosiphon. The sequence continues at coordinate 21,066 of NZ_CP063792.1, forward strand.
TTCTCTTGGGCATCCATTGTTAGTTAGGGCGTTTAATGCGGCGAAAAATAGATTGGAGTTATTCATCTTGATAAAATCTCTGTGTGTTGTTCTTTTGCAACCAGAGGGCGATCGCCAGCTTGCCGGCGAATGCGATCGCTCTCCCCATTACTGAAAAAAGCCTTCCTTTGATACATCCACAGCAGTGGCTGTTACTTCCCACCCCAGCGCGTTGAAAAATTGGGTAACATCGCCTATCGTGACATCTGCATCAATTTGCAGTGCTAAAAATTGGGGATGCTGCCTGATTTGGGTGAGTAATTGTTGGGCTTGTGCAACTAATTCTGGCAGTGCTTGATTCTGCATAATTCACCTCATCAAAATATTGATAACTGCAATGATTCTTGACTTAGTACGGAACTATTTATTTTTGCCCCCTCAACTTCATAACAGCGAGTAGTTAAAGCTTTGTGATTCAGCTTAAAATCCGCTTTCTTTCGTTGTCCTGCTAGTGGGCGGAAGATGTATTGTGGTGCTTGGATTGTGCCTGTGCTATAGCGGTATTGGTACAGTGTTCGGTCGATTTGGTAAACCTTCGACTGGGTAAGTAAAGTTGAGTCATACACTCTATTTAGGTTCTTCATGAAGCGACTCCCTTAAACTGACTAACCATAGAAGCTATTCCTGCTTTATTCGGGTGAGTTGCTGTTGTTGTAGATGCCTGACTTTGATTTTTGGAAAATGTTTGTAAATTGACCCCACCCTGAAAAATGAGCTTTTCTACTGCTGCTGATAGTGCTTGTGTTGGCGCATCAGCAGGGATATTGAACATCTGGCACAGTTCCTCAACTGCTAAGTAAGAAATGGTTATACGCCGAGATTCGTATGACGTTTTATCAGCCACTTGTTTATACTCCTGTCGAGATTTCTGTTAATAACTTCAGTCCAAACGCATTGATGAATTGGGGATTTGGTAAGACCACAAAGCCTAAGTCAGCGAGATTTTGATCCACCACTGGCAGTGAAACACCACCACCCCAAGCAACAAGATATTTAGCACGGTCTAAGTAATTGCTAGAAGTGACGAAATTAGCGAATTTTTCAATTCTTGTAGACCACCATTCATCAAGACATTGGCTGTATTCAGCTTCAAAATTCTTGCCTGTAAGGTGATTACCTCCATAAGTTAAAGTTCCTTCTAAAATCCCTCGGTTCACTAAAGAAGATGAGTGTTTGACATCTTTGGACAGCAGACTTACTTTGTCATTCCGCTTGTCTAATGCTTCTGCAATCATTGAGTGCAACTCACCACATCCACCTTCAATCAGGTGACGGTCTATGACTGCACCATTGCCGTTAAATACGGTAATTAGCCAAGTGGATGAACCAATATCAAGCCCGATGGCAATTTCCGACTCTTCTAGGGCTAGAGTTGGTTCACCAAATAAGCAATGAGCGATACTTCCAAAACCTTCTGGGTAAATACCTGTGACTGCGATTTCTACTGTTTTGGTGACAATCTCACGATTTACGGGGTGCTTGTGTTGGAAGGTGTGAACACCTTGAACTCTGCGTTTAATCTCCTCTCCCCAGCGTTCTGGGTTGTGGTTGCTCAAACTAATTTCTAGTTTCATCTCGGAAGGAATATTGAGAACTGCTAAGTCTGCAAGGATGCTTTCTAATGCCAGTTCTGCTTTTTTGGCTTTATCTTCGTGTAGCAGGGTGTGGTCAGCTTGGGAAAGCGCTGCACTTCCCCAAAAGAATTGAATGTCTTTTAAGTCAAGGCGTGAACCTTCGAGATAACGCACCCAGCACCCATCTTTAGATATGGTTTCGTGAAGGTGGATGTTGCGGTTGCGAACTACTGAGTATGCGGCTGGCATCATGATAGAAAAATCACCATAAATTGCCTTCCCATACCCAGCACCGGGGTCTTTACCTGCGATGAGGGTATTTAGTCCAGAATTGGCAAGCAAAGATGCTTGACTGAGCCAAGAATTGGCATCGGTGTATGTGGTTGTCATGGTTCAGTTTTAGGTGAAAGTATCGTATTACTTATGATTGAGAGGTTCTAAGCAATATTTGCATTAATCCGCTCATCCAATTTTTGGTCAGTCTCTATGACCTTTTTGGTAAACGTTAACTTTGTTGTATGCCTTTTTTTGGCTGACAACTAAACTATAGCACCATAGCACCGAGTTAGTGGTGCTATTACATTAAATGTTCTGATAATTCTCGATAGAATAAAAAGTGGTGCTTATGTGCTATACAAATAGGGTGCTATAAGTAACAATATGGGTAGAAATGCAAAAGAGCCTGTTTTTATCAGGCTCCGTGTTGAGTCTGATAAACGTGATCGTTTTAAAATCGCTTGCATCAGACTCAAAACCAATATGGATACGGTACTCAATGAACTTCTAGATAAATGGCTAGAAGAAAATGATCCCTCACCAGACAAGTAATGGAGAGTGCCTATGATTGAAGGAAAACTGGAAGTAACAATCAAAATTAATGAACTGCCTCAAACCAATACCGTAGAAAACGGCTGGCAACAGTTCGAGGTTGACTGTGGCGGACGTATTATCAGCGTTACAGTCAAACCAAAAATTTGGAAGAAACTCACCGATGCCCAAGCTAACTACCCCCAGTGGGTAGCCGCAATCGCTGGCAAACTCGGTCAACAAACAGAAAATGGCTTTGTACTGGAAGAGCCAAACATTCAGGTTTTTGAAAAAAAGGTGAAAACAGAGACGACCGGAGCGGCTAGTGCTGTTTGAACGAGAATCCTTATTCAGATTGGGTAATCACGCCCCATCTGAGTGGGCTAAAAACCTTCAGATTTTTCCGTAAACAAACATCAACAAATGTGGAGAAATTTAAAGTAAAAAATAAAACTAATATAAGTTGCAGAGGACAAGAACTTTTGTAAAATCAAGCTATTGCTTAAATTAAGCGTATAACGGAGGTACTTAATAGAACAGCACCAGAAATTAAAAGGACAAAGAGCCACTAAGTAGTGAACGCTTTGCCCGACAGAAAAAATTAAATATTTCAAATATTGGGAAGCGGGGTTTATCTCTTAAGAACCAAAAAAGTGGAGTGTAGTTGGTAGCTCTCACCACTGATTGGCAACAGAGATTGTTCCGCGCTGCTTACTCATATTATATGAGTTCTTGTGGAAATTTCTATATTTTCACTGCCGAATTTTGCCCCAAAATTTATCAATTTTTTTGCTCAAAAAAATTATAAATAAGCAAAACAGTAAATCTCATAGATATAAGGTCTAGCAGCGCGTTAAACCCCTCCAAATACTGAAAAACAAGTATTAGAGGGAAAAAGCTGTGAAAAATAGTAACTGTGGACTACAACAAATAGAAGTCACAGAGAGGTTCGAGATCATCTCCCGCCCCTCTCACATAGAAGCAACCCACTGGAATGAATGGTTAGCCAGTGCTGTTGACCCTGGAATCATTGAATTAAACGTTATTTCAGTCTCAGGCACAGCCGCCTATGACTATCTGTTCTACGGTCAAAACGTCCCCCGCCGTAACGATGGAAGACTCAGAGACGGCGTACTGAAGAAGTATCGCCACATCGAGGGACTTTCCTGGTGGTGCAGTGGCATCGACCCACTCAACGATGAAAGCCCCATGCAGTGGGGCTGCATGAAACCAGACCGCCCCAGGCGCGACCCGAACAAAGTCCATAAAGTCATCAAATACGAACATCCGTTGCGAGTGCCAACAAGGGCATTCTTCCTAGCTGTACCGGATGAAATCTGGGAGGTTGTGGCCGCACGCTATGAAAAACCCATCAGTGATGAAGATAAAACCAATGGCTTCTGGCACTGGATATGGAAATATAACATCCCCGTTGTAATTTGTGAAGGAGCCAAAAAAGCCGGGGCATTGCTCACCCTTGGCTATGCGGCGATCGCCCTCCCTGGAGTCAACGGTGGCTACCGCAGCCCTAAAGATGAACTGGGGCAACCCACCGGGGAAAAACATTTAATTCCAGACCTGCAACACTTCGCCACACTGGGACGTAAATTTACCATCTGCTTTGACCACGACACCAAGCCAGAAACAATTCAACGGGTCAACATTGCCATTGCCCAAACCACTAAGCTGTTAACGGCTTGTGGCTGTCAAGTCCTCATTACCGAGTGGAATTATCCCGAAAAGGGCATTGATGATTTAATCATTGCCAGGGGGTCAGATGTCGCCCATGAAGTGATAAGCCTTGCACTCACATTAGAGCAATGGCAGGTGAAAAGCTACAATCGCCTGTCCTATGAGCCTGCGTTGACCCTGAATCAGCGTTATCTAGGAGAATTAGCAATCCCTGATGAGGCTAAACTGATTTTGCTCAAATCCCCCAAAGGCACAGGTAAAACCGAGTCATTGATCGCCATTGTTGCCGAAGCGATCTCCTGCGGTCAACCAGTGCTACTGTTATCTCACCGAGTACAGTTAGCCCAAGCCCTAGCCGACCGTTTAGGCATTCCCTACATTAGCGAAGTCAGAAACAGCGAAACTGGCATTTTACTCGGCTTTGCCTTGTGTGTTGACAGTTTACATCCTTATGGACAAGCCAGATTTAACGCCCTTCATTGGAAAAACCCCCTAGTGATCATTGACGAATCAGAGCAGGTAATTTGGCATTTACTCTCTGCCACCACCGAAGTGAAAAAACATCGGGTTGAAGTCCTTAACCAACTAAGACAGCTGTTCAAGAATACCCTTGCCCCTGGTCGCGGCAGAATTATCTTGGCTGATGCTGATTTATCGGATTTATCCGCCGAGATGATCATGGGTCTAGCAGAAACCAAAGTTAGCCCTTGGGTAGTAGTCAACACTTGGAAGGGTCAGCCAGTGAACATTTACCACTACAGACAGACTACACCTATCTGCTGGTTAGCTGCCCTAGAAGCTCATATTAAAACGGGGGGTAAGCCGTTTATTGCCGTTGACGCTCAAAAAGCCAAATCTAAATGGGGAACCAAGGTTTTAGAGGCGAAGTTAAAGAAAAAATTCCCCGACCGCAAAATACTTCGCATTGACTCCGAAAGCATTGCCGACCCAGAACACGAAGCTTATGGCTGCATTGAGCGCCTGAATGCAGTGCTAATGGAATATGACATTGTGCTGGCTTCCCCTTCCATTGGTACAGGGGTGAGCATCGACATTAGAGGGCATTTTACCAGCGTTTGGGGATGCTTCCAGGGAGTTGCCCCAGAAAATGCTACTCGCCAAGCTTTAGCCCGTGTCCGTGAGCAAGTAGAGCGCCATTTGTGGGTTGGCCGTCACGGAATCGGCAAGGTGGGGAATGGAGGAACGAACCTTAAATCACTCCTGGCTAGTGAACATCAATGCTTTAAAGCTCATCTGAGGCTGTTACAGGATGCTTCATTGGTAATAGATGATGAAATCAACATCAACCGCACTGCTTTGGCCATTTTCGGTAAAATGTCTTGTCGGATTAATGCTGGGATGATTCATTACCGGGAGTCGGTGCTGTCAGCATTAACCGAGGAGGGCCACAACATTATCGATGTTGATGACAACACAAGAAGAATCATATTAGAAAAACTGATTACTAAGCAAAGAAATGACCTGTACAATGCCGAGTGTGAGGATGTCTGTGCTGCTGATACCAGCCAATTGACCCCGGCTAAATATGAGGCATTACAACAACAACGCTCTAAAACCACGACTGAACGCAACATTGAACGCAAATACAAGCTCGAACAGCGTTATGGCGTGGAAGTTACCCCGGAACTGGTGAAAAAGGACGATACTGGCTATTATCCACAATTGAGGCTGTGTTATTACCTAACATTAGGCAGGGAGTATGTTGCCGAGCGCGACCGCAAGCTAGGGGAAAAGATGCTTCAAGCTAAAAGCGCATGGCTACCGGATTTTAACGGCGGCCAGAAGAGTTTGGTGATTCATGCCTTAGAAATGTTCAACATCCCCAATTTCATCAAAGGCGATCGCTCATTCAGGGGGACTGATGAGGACTTGGTAGAGATGGCTAACAATGCTCTAGGAGTAAAATGGCAAGTCAAAACCGTGCTAGATATTACCTTAAATGATAATGACAGCCCCATCGTCATCTTGCGCCGCTTTCTGAAGAAGATAGGGCTGAAACTTAAATATAAGGGTCGAGATGGCACAGGAGATCGCCAACGAATTTATCATGTGGTTGGTGCTGACGATGGACGTGAGCAAATCTTCCAGTACTGGCTGGCTAAAGAGAAAGAGAAAGCCGCAGCTTAACAATAATTCCAATTCTCCACCCAACTAAATAGCTGTGCGGCGTTGTAGTCCTTTGATTACAGCTAGTTTCGCCGTGCGTTGATTACGTCTAATCCGCGTTTTTAGAGAGCTAGTAAGCTTAACAATTTGAAAGTTGACGAAAATACAATCTCAAAATGCCAGTTTTTTGTCACGTCCACTAACGGTAATTAAATAGATAAACAAGTTTACTGGACAAGTAATAAAATCCAATCCTCATAAACACCTCAAACCCCCAATATTTCATATACAGTGTTGGGGCGGCTGGGGCTTAATGCCTCCCCTTGCATTGGTAATGTGCTTGATACTCTGTTTTACAGCAGGGAAGCACAGACAATACTGCTATGTAAGGTATTTATAATGTGCTTTTACCGTAAAAAGCATTGTTAGCACATTAATAATACTGCTATCTAGAGTTTAAATAATGTGTCAATAAGGTATTCCACATTAATAGTGCATAACAATTACTGCTAAATACGGCATAAGCAATGTGTAAATGCCGTGTTTAACATTAGTAGTGCATGAAAATTACTGCACTCTCATGTACAGCCCATGTGTAAAAGCAGTAGTAGTTTTAGAACCAACGATTTTTGTAGTATTTCCGGCTCAAAAAACTGGCCAAAAATTTTTGCGTACTGTGCGAGGGTTCAAATCAAAAAAACTTGATATTCCATTAACATGGTTCTGACATGAAACCACCATAGATTTACCAAGGATTTAACAGAGCTTGGTTGAGGGGATAATTTTCCTGACCATGAATTTCACATGGAATTGACTAGGATGTAACATGAAAATCCCCTGGTTTTACCATAGATTGCACATAAAACTGACATGGCATACCGAACAGTTTTATTACCTAAAATTAGCCATACTGAGAAAAGCTTTTTTCACTAACCCTGCCCTTGAGTGTTGGACTGCGGCGGGAAAAATTTTGGACGCTCGCCAGAACCTAACTGCCAACCTGTGACTTTCACCAAATATTTCTCTTCAGAGAGCCTCTCGGTTTCAGCCAGCCGCTTTAAAGTAGTAGCGGTCATGTCTAGACGGCGCATGATTTCGGTTTTACTCAACCCCTCCCTGGCTTCCTTAACAGAGTAGATAAACTGACCGCCCTCAATGCTGGTGTTCTCTGCCAGATGCTCCTCAACCCCACTCGCTAGGCTAATAGCTCCAGCTGCGATGAGGGCTTCCCTTAACTGCTGCATCTGCTGTTCTAGCATTGCCAACCTAGACGGGAGATTCTGTTGCTCTAGCGCTGCCACTCTAGGGCCAATGTCGGTATTTCCCAATGGGCGACCGTCTTTTTGCAGGAAGTGTTCGACAATCAGCGAGACAGCAGAGGAGACAGAGCGTTGGTAATTGTCACCCATCCACTTCTTGAGTTGCTCATGCACATCCTTGGGTAAATAGGCTGTGACTTGTACGCTCTTGCTATCAGCTTCATCCATACGTTGCCCCCACGGTTTTTTAATGTGTATGCAATGTGTATGTGCAGTGGAATGCTTTACTCAAGCATTGCCAATACTGCATTTCACTGTACTAATAATGTAGCAAGTGCTGTTAAATGCTGTAGTACAGCGGTGTGAACGCTTCTACACGAGACATCGCCAAAAAAGCAGGTATTTCTGAAGCTGTTATCTATCAACGTTTTGGTACAAAGGAAGACTTGTTTTTCGCAGCCATGAAGTGAAGAGAAGCCCAACTTGACTTGATTTTCGATATTCAACCAGGTTTGGCGGATGTAGTCAAAAACCTTGAGTATGTAAGTCGGAAAATTATTGAATACTTCCGCGAGGTAATGCCAATATTTTTGACACTCATCAGCCACCCATCGTTCACCATGCAAACTTTTCTTGCACGGCATAGTGTACCTGCCGTACAACTTAGTCTTTAGCTGATGGATTATCTGATAGCTGAGTCCAAGTTAGGTCGAGTGAGCAAAGATAAAATTGCCGTTGCTATTAATGTTTTACTTTCACACTTACATAACATTGCATTGTACGAAAGTATTGGAGTACCTAAAGAAGCACAAATCCATGATGCTGTAGCTGATGCGCTCTTCGTTTTATGGTCGGGCTTGAGTCCGTAATGTAATGAAGAGAGAAAATCTATGAACTTCATTTGAAAAAGATTAATTGCCTCAATCCGGCGTGCTTGTAAAGTCCGCTTGTGATTTTTCTATCTACCCATATCCATTAAATTAAATTGACGATTATTGCTATTTATCATTTAATCTACTATTTTCAAGGAGTAGCGAAATTTAATTCTAAAAGCGGTGAAAATTCCGTGTTCAGCTATTGGTAAAAACCAATGCTCAATAGCGGCAAGTGCCGTAGCGTGATATTACCCAAAATCTCTCGTGTTGCTGCCCCAATCCGGTTACACTCGTCCTCGGCTCTCCCCCGAAATCTGGGCTAGAAGCAAGCCGTGTCTTTTGCCTGCGGCAAACCTCGCTCCGCTCGGACAACAGGCTTGCCAAAGGGGGAAGTATCCCCGCTTTGGAAACCCCCTCTCGCTGTGTTGCAGTTATGCGCCCAAAACTGTCAAAAAACCTGCTGCGTAACAAGACATTAGAAGCTCGTGTTAATGCAATCGAACACGAGATGATTAAGCAAAAAGCACAAGACGCTGGACTATCGATAGCTGAGTTTACAAGACGTAGTGTTTTATTAAAACCATTGCCAAGGCGACTGAGCAAAATAACCCTCTTCACATATAGAGAATTAGTCCGCATTGGCAACAACATTAATCAACTCACTAGAGCAACAAACGCCGCCCTAAAAATGGGAGTGCGACCACCAGCAAATCCATCCCAACTAGAAGAATTGCGAAATCTTCTACAGCAAATTGGTCGGGAATTATCTTCTATTGAAACTGAAGTCACTGATGATGATGACATTGACGATGAAGATAACGAAGAGTGGGAGTAAAAATGATTGGCAACCAAACCAAAGGTAAAAGCTTCCGTGGACTCTTGGAATATTTAGAGAATCGAGAAGATTCATCTTTAATCGGCGGTAATATGTTCGGGAGAAATGCTAGAGAACTGTCTAGAGAATTTCGACTATCTCGACAACTCAATCCAGAAGCTCTTAAAGTAGTTCACCATGTTTCACTTTCACTAAGCCCAGGCGAACAGCTAGACAATGATACTTGGTGCGAGATAGCAGAGAAATATATGGAAGCAATGGGTTACATATCTAACCAATATGCCATCTATCGCCACAGTGACCGCGACCATGATCATATACACATTTGCGCTAGTAGAATCAGTTTGGATGACGGCAAGATTACGAGTGATAGCTGGGAGTATGTACGTTCAGAAAAAATCATTCGCCAGCTAGAGCGAGAATATGGTTTACAGCCGACTATTAGTAGTAAAGAAAAACTTAACCGCGCCCCAAGCATAGGACAACAGCGCCGATTGGAAAGAGAGCAACTGGAGTACGAGCAGGGTGAGAGAAACACGCCGCCACAACAGCCAATTAAAACCCAACTAATTGAACTAATCGACCGCGCCACAATAGATAAACCGACCATGCCCCAACTGGTGGAACGATTGCAGCTAAAAGGTGTAGAAGTGCGCCACGGTGTAACACGCAATGGCAAAAGTAAAGGCATCTCTTATTCGTGGAATGAGCAGAAATTTAGCGGTACATCTTTGGGGCCTGCCTATACCTTTCCTGGACTGCAAAAACATAAATCTATTGACTATCAGCCTCAACGCGATGACGAGCGGATTGAGTATCTGTTGAACAATCGTGTCGGGCGAGCAGTTGACAACCTTGAACTCATAAATGCGATCGCTGATTTTATTGAACAGTCAGCAGCCGAGTCAACCTTGGTGGAAACTTTACCACAATTAATAGAACAACTGTCCGTGTATGAGCAGCAGTTAGAACAAGGAAGAACCACATTAGATGACCTGCGACCGGCAATTGCTCAAAAGGAGCAACAGCTTTCATCTCAAACAACAGTGGATGCAATCGCTCAAAATAAAGCTCAACCTTTAACCACCGATAAACCAAAGCCAAAAGAAAATTCTTTAGCCGAGTTATATAAGTATTACAGTACCGAATTGCCAAACTTATTATTGACTGACCGAGACAAAGAAATTGCTAATAGAGCGTTATTAGATAATCGGCCAGTAAAAGAAGTTGAAGAAATTATATTAGCCAGTCCCGCCCGATGGACTACTGAGGAAGCTAAAGCATTAGTTTTAATCGCTAACAATCAACTGGCATCTAATAAAGAGCAGATACAAACTAAAGCAGGGGTAGCTGGGGGAGAGGTGCAGCACTTGGAGAAAGAATTATCCCTCAATTACTCTCTTTCCTCCCCTGCCTCCTCAGCTTCCCCTGCTCCCCCAGCCCTGCCATTTACGCCACCATCAGAAGATGAGAAGCTATGGCCTGCATTAAAAAATTACCTGACTCAACAACGCGGCATCTCGTCAAATTTAGTCGAAACATTACATCGTAAAGGTTTGGGTTACATAGACCAGCAGCGAAAAGTTGTATTTATCAAGCGTGATCTCAATGGTGAAAAATCAGGCGCACTGGTTTGGGACACCCCAAAGCAAGATGATCGCTGTTCGCAGAACAGCGAAAACACCCAATCAAGACAGAGTTGGTTTCACATCAACTTGGGTAGAGAAACAGACGATAAAATCGAGAGAGTATTTTTGTGCGACTCACCCATTGATGCACTGACGTTAGCACATATGGATATGAATGCACACAAGGGGCTGCCACCAGTCAAAACAATGTACTTGGTAGTGGATGACCCGGATAACTTGCCATTAGAATTCCTCAAAAATATCAGCAGAATTGGGCTGGCATTTAGTAAAGATGACCAAGGTAAAGAAACAGCCAAAACTGTATTAAAATTGTTGCCCCAAAGTAAGCAACTTCCACCCAATAATCACAGTTGGAATGAGGATTTGCTAGAAATACTGCACATAGAGCAGGAGAAACGCAGACAGCAGCAGCGCGGTTTAAGTCGGTAATCTCATGTTGCGCCGACGAACTCGTTGCCGCTTCGCTCGACTCTTGCGGTAGCAGGGACGGGCAGAATGATTACTGGTTGGGCTAACTAGATCCACAAGCCCGCCCCTGCTACTCCACTTTGTCGCAAGAGTCGCAACGATTTCTTGAATCTGGTATGCCAATACTCTCCAGCCAACAGCAATAACTCAAATCAAAAAAAAATCTGAATTTTTTATCCGCTAATGTTTTCAGGGTTTACATTGCGGCTAATGACTGGCTGAACACTTTTGCACCATTTTGGTGTAATTATTGCACCAATCCCTTGTTTGAGTGTATACTATCGTGTAGCAGCAGATTTGCCTTATTTCCCTAATCCAAAACTAAAATCTAAAATCTAACACTGAAACTAACATTTAATCTCAACACTGAAACTAACATTTAATCTCAACACTGAAACTAACATTTAATCTCAACACTGAAACTAACATTTAATCTCAACACTGAAACTAACATTTAATCTCAACATAATGAACAAATTGATGCGGAATGTAGGGGAAGGCTCTGCTGCTACAGCCCAAAACCCATCCGCCACCAGAACCACTAGTGGGAAGCGGCTGTCTATCAGTTTGTCTGATGACGCTGCTAAACTTCTAGAATTCCTTGCCCAAACCCAAGGCATTACTCAGAATGAGGCCCTTCGTAAAGCAATTGCAACAGAGGCATATCTTCTAGAAGAAAGAATGCAGGGGACTAAAGTTTTGCTTCAGAAGCCTGATAAGGAGATTCGTGAAGTAGTCTTTAGATAAAGCAAGATGAGGTGGCTCCTATAAAATATTGGAGTTTTTAATGCCTCAAGAAATTAATGGCTTGGCTGAAGCCGCGCCTTCTGTTACCCATTGTGACAATCGGACTAGTTCAGTCGAAGCTCAGTTCGAGCCTGATATAGCCCTTCATGGAGAGTTGAACATTACTGACTATGTTCAGGATGCACCACTCACTCGAAAATCTGTTAAAGACGTTTCTGATTGGACAGAAAGGCATCGGGAAACGACAAGAACCAAACTAGTCATGTGGTTGGTGAAGTTGCTTGGTTGTTCTCTTCTGGGAACTTTTGTCATGATAGGAGTAGTTGCATTCAGTCCAAAAGCTGACAAGGAACTGATTAAAGATTTAATTCCTCAACTTGTTACAACTCAAGTTACTTTACTTGGGGTGGCCTTTGGTTTCTACTTTGGCAATAAAGAGGAGTAACCTTCTACAACAGATAATTTGATTAACTGTTGAATATTTGTGAAGATGAGGGCTAGGTATTTGATTTACCTAATCCTTGTCTAAGCGTAAACTAAACAGTTTAGTTTCTATCATTATGAGCAGATATAGTTGAAGCGAGGGGAGCGGAGTGTTATATAAGGCTTACATGATAAGCATTTCAGGATTTTATGATATCTTGAGCGAGCAATCATGTATGCAGCGATGTAGGCGATCACTTCAAGCGTGTTTGAAGTTCCGACTCCACACAAAGGCGGAACTTTCTTCTAGCATTGGGACTAAATAAGCTTCTGTTGACTGAGTATTCTGTTTTGAAATTGGTCAAAGTGCCAACTCGAATTGTAAATTCGGTACTTTTTTAAGTGTTCGTACTAGTACAATTTTCCTCGTTTTTAAACTATACGGTTTAGTTTGCCCCTGGTCGCAGCTACCTTCACACTACCCCTAGTAGTTCACCAACCCAAAATTGCTATGTGGAGGTGGGCAGGGGAGCAGGGGAGCAAGGGAGCAGAGGAGAAACTTGTAGTAAGTCTTTCCCCTCTGCCCCTCTGCCCCTCCGCTCCTCTGCTGACCACAACGCAAAGTTGGCTTGGCAGACTACTAGTTAGACACAAGAATACACCACTGCTAGTTCTATACCTAGCAATCCCAAAATCAGATCTTCTCTAACCAGTCCCTGAAAATTTTGCAAATGCCAAAGCGTAAAACCCAAGAAGAATTTATCCAACAAGCTCAAGCCAAGCACAATGGCTTTTATGAGTACACTAAAGCAAGCTATGTAGGCTCAAGCACCAAGGTAATTGTAATTTGCCCTACACATGGCGAATTTAACATCACTCCTAGCCATCATCTTCTAGGTGTAGGCTGCCGCAAATGTTATGGCGATCGCCAGCGTAACAGTCAAGACGATATCATCGCCAAATTCCACCAAGTTCATGGAAATTATTACGGCTATGACAAGGTTGTTTATCGAAGAATAAATATTAAGGTTACAATTACCTGTCCTGTTCATGGCGATTTTGAGCAAGAGCCGGTTGCACACATTAATGGCTCAGGTTGCGTTAAATGCGCCAATGAAAAGCAATCTTTAACAACAGAGGAATTCATCAATAAAGCCCGCGCCAAGCACGGTGAGAAATACGATTACAGTCAAGTAAATTACGTTAACACAGACACCAAGATAACTATCATCTGCTATCAACATGGTGATTTTGAACAACGCCCCTACAATCACTTAAAGGGAACCGAATGTCCTGAGTGTGCTAAAGAATATATAACTGAAGCTAAGTTTGGCTTTGAGTATAAAGGGGTTTCGTATCGTAGTATCAAACACGCTTGCCAAGAATTAGGCAAAGATTATTGGGTAGTAGTTAAACGCTTAGACGCTGGTTGGAGTTTAGAACAGGCGTTTGATGATGCACCAAACGACCCCCGACACCCCTTTGAAGTGAATGGTGTTATTTATAACGGATTAGAAGATGCTGTTCGACAATTGAATGCACCTGTTAGTGCCACAACTGTCAAAAGGCGTTTAGAGCAAGGCATGAAACCAGAGGATGCGCTGTTTACTCCTCCTAAACTGGGTTATGACAATGGTGCTGTTTACCTAGCAACTAATCTCATAAACGGTAAACAGTATGTAGGACTGACCACAACATCATTAGAAGAGCGCTGGGAGAGACATTTAGATCAGGTTTCTCGAAAAAACGCCTCACTAATTCACAAAGCGATCGCCAAATTTGGGGAAGAGAATTTCACAATTGAAATTATTGATTCTGCTAACAGTCCTGAAGACTTGAGAGCGAAAGAGCGCAAATGGATTAAGGAGCTAAACACCTTAACCCCTAATGGTTACAACGTCACTAAAGGCGGAGAGATTGGCGGTTTTCCGGGTAAACCTACCAGGCTCCCTGGAGACCCTACTGTTTACCCATCTGTCCAAGCAGCAGCAGAGGCATTAGCAAAGCGGGAAGGCATTAAGTTAGAAGCTGCCGAGAAGCGAATTTACACAGGTCGAATTGATGTCAAAAAACCACACGGAATGTCAAAAACAAGAATATACAAACATTGGGATCGGTTGATTTACCAAACAGCCAATCCAAATTCTAAGCATTACAAAGGCTTTAATGTGTGCGAACGGTGGAAAGATTTTACGAGCTTTTACGAAGACATGGGAGCAACTTATAAAGAAGGTTTGCGCCTCAAGCTAATTGATCCTAGCTCCCCTTACTCTACCGAGAACTGCTTGTGGGGGGAATAGGTCAGCAAGCACAGCAAACAAGCGATCACCATTTGCATCTGTGAGTACGAAGCACTGTGTCATTGCCCTACCACCCTTTGAGCCAAAGACGGGGTTGTTTACATTTCCCCCAGCATTTATCTGTATTGTATACTCGGGTGTTGACGACGTAAACAGGAGGAAGAGTATCAAATTCATCCTTACTCAAACCTATTGGGCAGATTTTAGATTTACGCCAAGTAACTAATTTGTCACAATCGCCAACAATCTTACCTTTTCGCATGTTTGCCTTTGTAGCTGGTGCGTTGATGATGAGGTGGTCGGAGATTGGGATGATGTACAGGAAACATTTGGCTTCTCAAGTATTACAAATCAGCCACCTAAATCCATAACTCCAACTGTCGAACACAAACCAGCACAAGAGACTGTTACTAACGACAAGAGCGTTAAGGATCATGAGAGGTTGAAGAAAGCCCAGCAGAAGAGAGAAGCTCGCTCTCTGCGAAATTCAAAATTTTCTGGCTCCTAAACAGATGCTGATAATCCTAACGTGCCGCCCGGACTTGTTGCTGCTTCAAAAGAAGAAAGGAGGTGGGCAATAAACTGATATATTCCACCAAGTCTTTGATATAGTCTCCTCTTCGAGATTACCTGACAATTCACCCCAAGTCACTCATCCCCTAGTAATGCTTCCAGCTTGTTTATCAGGTTTACTAGCTGCTTTTGTTTTCTTGGTTCTTTCCATAGTTGGCGCTTTTTAATGCGCTGGGTAATATCCTTGAGCCGTTCTGGTATTTGGTTAGGTGTTTTAGATGAGGCGGATGGTTCAGATGAAATGTTGGCGATGATTTGTTCTTTGATTTGGTTTAAAGACCAATCGTTAGCTATCGTCTCTGACAAGAGTTGTTTTCGCAGTTCCTCATCTTTTACTCGTGCCAGTGCTTGGGCTTTGGTGTATTCCAACTTGCCCTCTCGCAGTGCTATTAAAATTTCTTCGGGCAGATTGAGCAATGGTAAACGCTTGGTAGTGAACGATAGCCAATTCATTAGTCCCAGGCTCTCAAATACCTGTTGTACCGTCTTTGATTGCTCATCCTCTTCTTTAGGAGAAACGTTTCTCCTAGATTCTGTCTCAGAATCTAAATTGTCAGAAATATTATCCCCTGGTTCAGTTTCATCTGAGTTAGGAGAAACGTTTCTCCTAGATTCATTTAATGAGTCTGTTGGCTGTTGTTCTCCTTTGCTGTGAGCGTTCTTCATTCGGTACAGCAAAGATTTGACGGCTTCTACATCGCAATGCAGCCGAATTGCCAACAGGTGCAAAATACCTTCAGTTTCTTCAACAGGGTTAAGGTCTTCTCGTTGTAGGTTTTCAATCAAAGCCAACTGAAATGCTTGGTCATCTGATAGCTCACGCACAACCACAGGCACAACTTCAACTTTTATTTCTTGTGCTGCCCTATAGCGTCGTTCTCCTGCTACTAATTCGTATTTTCCCTCCGCCCCTGGACGAACTAACAGAGGTTGGAGAATGCCATGCTGTTTGACTGACTCAACTAATTCTTTTAATGCTTGTGGGTCAAAGTATCGCCTGGGTTGGTGCTGAGGCAGAACTATATCTTCAAGTTTGATAGTAGTTTCAGTAGCGGTTAGCTTTTCTCCATCTGCTGAGGATAACCAAGGAGCAGGCGGTGGAGTTGTAATTTGACCCCCAAAGGGTTTCTCAGTTTGTTTACGTCGGATCACAAAGCCTCCAAAGAATTAGCGATTTCTTCAAGGATAGTCACTACAGAATGTTTCGGGTCAAATACTGCTAGGGGCGCACGTTCTTCTGTCGCATCAACAAAAGCGGTAGCTCTGGGGATGGCTGGGAAAATCCGACCCCAAGCTGAAAGTTGTTCACCTATTGCTGCCAATGCTCGTTTATCGGCTGAGTTTTGGTGAGCATACCGAGTGGGAACAAACCCTGCTATTTGGATTTTGCGATTAGCTTTATTTTTAACGTGGGTAATAGTTTGTAAAAGTTCGTCTGTTCCCTCAAAGGCTTTGAGATGAGTTTCCACGGGTACGAGAACGTGTGTGGCCGCGACTAAGGAGATATAAGAAAGCAATCCTAAACTGGGGGGACAGTCTATCAGGATGAAATCGTATTCATCTAAAACGAATTCAACGGCTTCCTTGAGACGGAAGTCACGCATGGCAGCACTGACTAACTGCATTTCGGCTCCACTCAGAACTCGGTTAGCTGGAACCAAGTCCATACCGTGAATATCTTCATGAATTGGTAAGGGTTGCTCGTCGATAATGGCATCAGCAACGGTTTTTTGTAACTGAGATGGCACTAACCCCATGAATTTGGTCAAGGATGCTTGGGGGTCTATGTCGATGAGGAGAACACGGTGTTCTCGCTTCGCTAGGTGGTATCCCAGGTTTTGGGTCAATGTCGATTTGGCGACACCACCCGCCTGATTAAACAGGGCAATAATGCGGCATTGCTGGTTAGAAGTTGACACTGGCTCTTGTTCCTAGAAAATACGTTGAGGTAGGGTCAACCGACTCGGTTTTAGTTTCCAGTTTACGTGTATCAGGTGAAAAAAGTTTATTTTTACATAGAATTTGCAGTAGAGTTTATATAACTTCACCGTATGTAGATTTCACGGTGTCACTATTATTGCCAAAACAACGAAGCAGGGAAAATCGTAGAAGCAGTAATATGAAAATTCCGCCTGATGCTATTATTGCTAACGAAAAAATCACCCGCTACTTATTAGTACCAAGAGAACAAGACGATAAATCAAAGTTTCTCGCAATGGCTGGATTTACACAAGACAATCCAGAACTCTTAAAAGCAGCAATTCGTCAACTGGCAGATACAACACCAGCAATAAAAGACAGAGATAATGAATATGGGGTGTTCTATCGCGTCACTGGTGAATTAATCGGCTTAAATCAGCGAAACTTAGCAGTAATTACAGTTTGGCTACAAAGGGCTGTTGACGGCAAGTTTCAGTTTATCACCCTCAAACCTAACAAGGAGTCGGCAAATGAGCTTTGAACTGTACCAGCGTGTCGCTTTAAATCGTGACTTAGACGAGTATCAATTAAAAAAAGGTGATGTCGCAACTTTGATTGATTTTGTCCCTCATCCCAGTAATGGCGCAGACGGATGTGTTCTAGAAGTATTCAATGCAACTGGTGAATCAATAGCTGTTGTCATCGTTCCCATAACTGATATTAAACCACTGAAAAATCATGAAATTTTAAGCGTTCGCTCTTTGGTGGAAATTTAAGTTGCCTAGTGGCACAGTTGTTAAAAAATATCTTTCAACTCGCACACATAAATGTGGTTGTGAGTTGCTCCCAATATGTCAATGCAGCAATAAAGATTTTGAATCGCGGCATCGCTACCGGAGGGCATCCGGGAACTAACACGCTTAGAACTAGCAACCACTACTCTGCCTGTGGAAACCCTGTCCTGTGCAAGTGGCTAGGGCGAATTTAGAATCCGTTAGCCTAAAAAGGTGGAAACCATGATGATCAAAAACGAGCAACAATATCAAAATTCCTTAGATTGGTTGCAACGCTTTGAACAGTCTATCGCCCAATTGGATAACAATGAACAATTGAAGGCAGAACTAGAACGATGGAAGCTGCACCGAGACTCATATCAGAGCCAAGTTGACGAGTTAAAGTTAGAAATTTCGGAATACGAAAGACTTATTAATTGCGACATCAGCAAGCCTTTAAAAATTAAAGTTGATTCTTTAAACAAGCTGCCAAATGCTTTAATTAAAGCTCGGATAGCAGCCCAAATTAGTCAGCAAGAACTTGCTGATATATTAGGAATTGATGAACAAAGAGTGAAAGAATATGAGGATACAGATTATCAATGTGCTAGTTTTGTAGAAATTCTCGAAGTCAGCACTGCTTTGGGTGTTGAATTTGAAACTGCAACTGTGCAAGTAGATTTTTCAGAAATAGAAGCAGTTAAAGAAAGCGTTGACAAATGGCAAAAAGAAAAAATGAATATTAAAACTAAAGCTTCATAACTAGGGTTGACAACATGAAAACTCAAAGATAAATGGTGTAATGTTGCCGTTTTTGCTATCCACATCGCCCACTAGTCTGAAAGCTCACGGGAAGCCTCCCCAAAAATTATATTGTAAATTTTTGTAACCTTTACTAGACGATTTGGATAAAAGCCACAATTAGCATCCGATAGTTTTTAGAGGAATAATATTCTCAGAAATAAATATATGAACGAGCAACAGCTTCAAGAGCTAGCTCTACAAGCCCAACAACACCCACTAGGTACAACTGCTAGACGGATAACTTTATCAAAACTAATCGATGGTATATACTGCTCAGGCAAACTTTGCCACCCATATAACGGTCAATTTCAAGGAGTTTACGAACAAATTTATCAGGAGGCAGTACAAGACCTATTTTTGTATATCTGTAAAAATATTGACAAGTACGACCCGGAACGGGCTTTATTTATGACTTGGGTCAATATGTTATTGAGTCAACGTTTTTTTAAAGAGGCTATTCCCAAAATAATTGGCAAAGTCCATGAAATTAATGTCGAAAGTTCTGTCTTAGAAAACTTGGAATATTTGGTATTTAACGATAGCGAGAACGAGGATAATTATATCTTTGCTTTTAAAAAAATCAGACGATATATAGAAATAGACCCAAAAGGGATTTTTAAACAAGCACATATCAAAAAATATCCGCAAGTAAATTTCCAGGAAATTGCTGTCAAAAGATGGTCAGGTATATCTTGGAAAGACATTTCCGAAGAATTGAATATTCCAGTGGCAACATTAAGTAATTTTTATCAGCGAACTTTAGAGGAATTTCGCGACGAATTTAGAGATTTAGGTGGTGGTGAAGACTTAACTTAGAGGAAACAAATGATGAGTGACATGGCAACTATTTCTACATTTACTGGTCCGATATCAACCGTCGCTCGCAGGCTAGCAGAAAAATGGTCAAGAGAGCAAGCCACACCCGAAAAAAGCCAGCAGGTTTTGCTTAATACCTTGTCTGTATCTTTCGTGAATTTCTATCTAGAATGTATGGAGTTTGAAACTGACCTAGAAGCGAGTGACAGTTGGAATCCAGTAAAACAAACTCTGATGGATGTAGCTGATTTATTGATTACAAATTTGGGCAAATTGGAATGCCGTCCGGTGTTAGAAAATGCACAGTTTGTTTATGTACCACCGAAAGTCCAATCAAACCGGATTGGCTATGTTGTTGTGGAAATAAGTGAATCTTTCCAATCAGCCAAGTTGTTAGGATTTGTCAAGGAGGTATCAATTGATAACTTTCCTATTAACCAACTACAACCTCTAGAAAATTTACTGAATTATTTAGAATTTCTAGAATTACAGACAACTAAATTTAAGAGTCAAAATTTGGATTCATCTAGTCAAAATGTTGCCGAATTAAAAAGATGGTTTGAGAATATTTTTGAGTCTAGTTGGTCAACAATTGAATCTATATTCTTAACTGAACTAGGTTGGCAATTTAGAAGTGCAGAAGATGGGCTAAAAAACTCTGTTGAACGGGCTAAATTGATTGATTTTGGGATAAAAGCTAACAGGGAATCAGTAGGGATAGTTGTTAAAGTCAGTCATGACGAAAACAACTTGGATGAGATGAAAATTATTGTGGAGTTACATCCAACAAATGGTCAAGAGTACTTGCCATCCTCTCTTCATGTGATGATTTTAGATGAAGAGGGAACTGCTGTTATGGAAGCTAAAGCCAAAAACGATAACAAAAAAATTTCATTGGAGTTTAACGCCGATGTGGGAGATAATTTCAGCGTCAAGATAGTTTTAGGAGATGTCAGCGTGATAGAGAACTTTTTAATCTGAAATTAAGGGACTTGCAGAGAAATCAGATACCAGATAATCAGCCCATTTAAAGTTATATAAATAGGCTTTCAGTATAACCAACTAACCCAGTTTTTGAGTCAATTTACCTCATAAGTACCTACACATAAATATTTAGCCATTTTTCAACGTGATTGAAATCGCTGTATTCCTTCCCTGTTCCCTTTCTTAAGTAGATAATTTATTTTGCATGACTACTTATAAACGTAAGTAAGTCGGCACGATAAAAACCATGTATGTTTAGTTTTGTGAAAACTGTAGAATGACCAATTTATAAGCTATTCGATGATTTTACATTTCGTCACATAGCTTGATTTTTTAACGCCGACTTACTTATACACCCCTGAAAAGATAATTGCAGCCTTTATTCCTTTGCATAAGTAACAAACAACTATAGATATATACTCATGATGATTTGTGCATCACACAATTGTGGTATTACCGATGACAAAGTTGATTGTTCTAAAGCTAGATGGCAATTTACAGCAGGGTGTACGGGTAACGCTTTCAATTGCCACTGAAGGTGTTAGTCCCCATAAAGAAATCACTGGTAATCTACCCCCAATTGCTCCTTTACAAACAACAATTGACGAGTGGCGATCGCACTATCGTAGTTTAGGGAGTTCTCCTCGCGGTATCAAAGCTATAAAAGTTACTTACGATGGTTCTATTGCCCAGAAGCACGAAGATTGTAAAAATTCCGCAACTGAGTTACAAAAGCAACTAAACAACTGGCTGCTTTCGGAGTCTTTTCGCCCTATCCGGGAGAGTTGGTTAAAGGAATTACAAGAAAAAGAATTGGTGCGGGTGCTAATTCGCACATCCAGTCAGCAGTTGCGACAAATACCTTGGCATCTTTGGGATTTAGTGGAAGAATATCCCAATGCCGAACTAGCTTTGAGTGCAACCGATTATC
>NZ_CP063793.1 GCF_025860405.1 Tolypothrix sp. PCC 7712
TGTGGTTGTGTCCACTTGTAAATCTAGAAGAATTAAAGCTTTCCTTTGTGGTTGGAGAACATCATCAACCAGTGCCAGCACATCTCTAGTATTTCTAGCTAATCTGTCTAACTTTGCTGCGATGATTCCATCAGCACTTTCAGAAACAAGTTTTAAAGCTTCAAGAAACTGGGGGCGATGAGTCGTGTTTTTACCACTGCCTACCTCTTCAAAGATTTGTAACAGTTCATGATTAAAAGCGTAGCAGTATGCTTCGATTTTCTGGCGTTGTTCTCGTAAAGAGGTGTTTTCTGCTTGTGACTCGCTGCTGACTCTGACATAACCAACCAATTTCATTGGGATTATTTACTCTGCCTATGATTCAGGGATTATAGCATTACGGTAATTGAACTAACCGTAATGCACCAACTGGCACATATAGATACATAACTGGCAATTACACAAAATATCTCTAATCTCTCTATGGAATTAGTTCAAGTAGAAATTGAGCATAAATGCTTAGAAAGACAACCCATAGATAAAATGAGCATGGTGTGCCAAAGAAGGAGTCCTTAATCTATGGATGGTTTTAATAAGTGCAAATACTCATCATACTCTTTTGCGCTTGGCACAGTTTTAATCGCTAATAGGGATTTAAGTTATACCAATTTGATAATGTTACTAAAAGTCATCAATATAGCGTCTTTACAATTCTTTTCATCACAAATAATTTAGGATTTTGACATCGGTATAAAATTATTATTTTCTATATTTTACTTCATCATAGGCTTAATATCATTTAATTGAAGAGTTTCTCCTGATATCTCGATCACTAATTTATTTACAACATTTTCAATCTCTTGAGAAGACTTACAAAACATTAATTTTTTATTCATTTTGGTTAATTGATTCTGAAGACTATATTCTTCTTCTCCGTCCTTAATTTTTTTTTGCAGTTCTTCTCTTAGCTCATAATGAATATCTTTATATTCGGGATTAATATGGGCAGACTCAGAACTTCCTAAGTGATGCCCAGCTAAATGGTCAATTTCCCGAATCCAAAATTCTAATTCTGGTTCTGTTAGACATTTATAAAGTATTTCTTCCATATTCTCCTTGTCTTTTTTTTGTAGATAAGCCAACGAGCATAACTGATAATATCTCATTTTATATTCTTGTAGCGTATTCACTGATTCTTCAGAATCTTGTGTGTTGGATTCTTTATCAATTTCTACTTCGACAATTTCTTTATGAAAATAGAAACGTAGTTGATAAGTAGCTTGTTT
The DNA here is from genome assembly GCF_025860405.1 of Tolypothrix sp. PCC 7712. Classification (GTDB taxonomy): domain Bacteria; phylum Cyanobacteriota; class Cyanobacteriia; order Cyanobacteriales; family Nostocaceae; genus Aulosira; species Aulosira diplosiphon. The sequence continues at coordinate 1,266 of NZ_CP063793.1, forward strand.
AACTTCTCGTCTGATTTCGGCTTCAGTAAAGTGTCTCTGAGTGTGTAATCTTTTGTACTTAGCGATTTGAGCGTAACTCATTTTGCCGTTCATAATCATATCTAAAATTTCATAGTAAGATACAGAAAATTTTTGTAAAACTTTCAAAGAAATTTGAATATTTTTGATATCTTTCTCTATTTGTTGTTCTGAAATAAATACTTCATTTTCTGAAGTAGATTTTTTTTGTTTTGGTGCTTCAGATACCATCATTTTAAAGCTAATCCACCGTAAAAGACTTGTTATGCTATTAACATCTAATTTAGGAATACCGTAATTAATAATGGCAATAATTAGCATGGCACGCCAAAGATAGTTACGAACAATATCTTTCTGTTTCAAAACCCTATCTTCAATCTCATCTTTCCTCAAACCTCTCTCCGAAGAAGATTCTACGAAAGATAATTGCACTGCAAACCGTCTTATAACTTCTGATACTGACCAAAAAATAGGAATAGGAGGTTCTAAAAAACCTTTGAGACGCGAATTTAGTGGAGTTTCAAGTACTGATGCATCGCGTCCTACTCTTTCTATAAATTCCGAAGCTGATACTCCTTCAGCATCTGCTTTCTCCTTGATAGCATCCCAGGCTTTGTCCGTGACAGACAAACTTCGCACTACTTTTTTTTCATTAGGATTTTTCTTTGGTTCCCGTGCCGAGTTTGTTTTATTTTTTACTGACATAAACAAATAAAATTGTGAGTGGATTAAATAATATCTTACACTTTATTTTATTAAGTTATTAATATATATAAGTTATTTAACTATATATGTTATTTTTCTATATTCATAAATATTACAGTTTATTAAGTATAAAACACATACATAAACTTTCTGCTAAGTTAAAAACATAACTAATTATTGAGTTTAATAAACCATTCTGCTAAAAGGTAGTTTAAAGCTTAAAGTATATGTATTTTCAGTACTAATATTTGGGAGGATATTCAAAGTAACAAATAATTTATAAGTTATTTAGCACAGTAAGAATTTTAAATCTTTAATTTAAACTGTATAAATTAATGCAGTAATTGTTCTGGTAATTGATATATAAAAATCGACTCATCAATTTCTTGCAGTTACTTTACTTTCGGAATAACTTTTTACTAATTTAATTCGATATAGATAAACTGGAACTGGTACCGATTGCCGTAAATAAGCCAACCATTCAGAATATACAAAAAGCTTATTTTCTCGACTTTATTCATTCTGCCTTCAGGCTTCTTACTTCTGCCTTCTGCCTTCATCTACTAGTTAAAACGATATTTTTCACTTAGAGTTTATTATGTTGTAATTTTTGATAGTCAGCCCTTGTAATTACAATATAGATAATTTTTTTAACTGAATATTTTTTAGTTACATACAAGTACTTTTCTATCCTTAGCTCTGAAAATAGAGAGGATTGTATGGTAATTGCTTTTATGTCCATATTTATCCTTTACACCTTTTTGGGAGTAGCAAAGATGAATGCAGAAGAGCTTTTAGACGAGTATAGAAATGGAAAGAAAAAATTTATTAGCGAGCGCATTATCAATCAATCATTTCAGGGAGAAAGGCTTATTGATATTACTTTTCAGAATTGTGATTTGAGTGGAACAAACTTTGCAGGATGTGACTTGAGAAATGCTCAGTTCATAGCAAATACGAAAATTCTCGGCACAAATTTTTATGATGCAGATTTGACTGGTGCGTATTTTAAAGGTGTAAAAACAGGTTTATACTATAATTGGCAGTTTGCCATCATCGCATTAATATTATTTATTTGTAGTTTATCAGGGTTTACATCGGCAATTTTATTTACTTTTTGCTGCTATTATTTGAGGAGAAAAAATACTTTATTATGGGTAGTTATTCTCGTAGCAACAGCTTTTATTGTTTTTATCAGAACAATAGCAATAATTTATTTTAATCCTACTATATCATACTTGAATATAAATCTATTAAATTTGAATATAGGTTTATCTATTACGGCTATTGTGGGGTTTGCACTTATTGGAATTGTTGCAGCAAATGTAAATGAATCAGAAGCAATAAAGTCAATGTCATTGATAATTTTCTTTATACTACTAATTCTCGCCATATTTGTTTTTGGACAAAATATGCTAAGTCCTATTGAACAAAACCTACAAAGGTTAAACATTGTTACATCGGTAATGATACCAAAATTTGGTGATGGTAATTACCTCAAAGGAGTAAGCACTGGATTTATTGGTGCGATCTTTGGTGGTATTTACAGCGAAAAATCAATTAGGGGAGACAAAGAATTTGCATGGATGTGGAGATTCTTTATTCAGACTTTAATAGAACATTGTGGAACACTTTTTACAAAGTCCCAATTACGTAATGCTGACTTCACTGAAGTAAATGTAAAAGGTTGTTGTTTCAAAACAGCCAAATTTTACAATACTAAATTCCTGAGAGCTTCATTTTTAGAGCGTGCTGATTTTAGAGGCACTTCCTTACAAAAAAAATCTATTCAAAACTTGGCGAGAACTAAAGATGGATGTAGAAAAAATTTTAATGGAGAAAACTTGACAGTGATAGACCTTGAAGATGCATTTTTAGAAGAGGCTAGTTTAATTGGCACAAACTTGATTGAATGTAATTTAAAAGGAGCTAGGTTACAGTTTGCAAATCTTAAACGAGCACAGCTGCAAGGAACAATTTTAAGTAATGCTATTCTGACGGGTGCTTACATTAAAAATTGGTCAATCGATTTAAATACAAAGCTGGAGAATATCACTTGTCCATATATTTCTATAGCAGAAGAACCTTATGAAAGGCAGAGACCAGAAAATCGACATGAATTTTCTGAAGAAGAGGCATTTGCAAATTATGTTCGTACAGAATTAGAAACCATAAATATATTTCTCAAATCGGATAGAAATGATTGGGCGATAGCAGAATCTTTGTTTCAATTAGCCAAAAATAATCCTAATGAACAACTGAGACTTCCAATCATAGAAGCGATGGAAAATGGTAGTTTATTGATACGTATTCCTGTTGTTGGTAATAAGAATAAATCTGCGTTACGTAGGGAATTTCTAGAAATTTATAACAAGTTAAAAAACCTGCCTAAACAGACACCGCACAAATATGAAAACCTAGATGTATTAGAAAAATATTTCGGTATCAGTGGAGCACTTATTGTTAATATAAATACTAATAATATGCAGAAAAGTTCTATGTCAGAATTTAATCATTCAAAATACGACCAAAAAGGTTCTATTAATCAGTTTGTAGACACCGCTCAAGAAGGCAGTAATATAAGTTTTAATCAGAATAACCATACACCAGAGCAAAAAACTCTTGCTGAAGCGGCTAGCGAAATTCAAAAACTCCTCAAGCAATTAGAGAAAGATAACCCTACTGCTAATGAGGCTGAGAAAGTTGCTTACGTTAATGAAGAAACTACCCCTAGTTTCAAGAAACGTGTAGCTGGAGCATTTCAAGCTGGCGGCGAAACAGCAATTGATGAATTTATCTTAGATAATAAGTATCTCAAAGTGGCAAAGGCGACTATTAAAGGTTGGCTACAACCTGATGGTTAACTGATTTATTTGGTTTTTAAATATCAAACAAACGGGGGTGCTGTCTAAGGAATATGTACAACCCTAATCTTTACAGTGAGCCTGTTTTACCTTGATGTCGTCAAACAACCTTTAAACGACATTGGGGCGATCGCAAGAGATCGCGGATTGGCTTGACTAATAAATTATTAGTGTCTTCCTACCTCTTTCTCCTTCAAGAAGACGAACTCTTCTCTCCCCAAGTGGTTGAAGCATTTTGATATCGCTCTCTTGCAACGATTTTCTATCAAGGGTATAGAAGCGAGTGTAGACACTTGAGACAGCCGCAACAAGAGAAAAACCCCAACACTGTGACCCCCTGTGCTAGATAATGGTGTGTGGTATTGGAAATTGCCATTCTCGATACCGCAGCCAGGGTGGGGTCATGAGTAAAGAGAAAGAATCCGTCGAGTTAGTTGTAGTCCAAAAATTAGAAAATGCCCTCAGTGCCAAAATTGAGGCGTACTTTGCTGGTGTCATTGACTCTGACCCCGATGTTTTGGAGGAATTGCTCAAATCCAAAAATAGTGAAGGAACTCGTCGGGCTTACCGCAAAGATATCACGGATTTTTTTACTCGCATGACCGGGCAGCGCCCTAACCGAGATTCTATCTTGGAGTTTTTGCACCTGGAAGGTCACAAAGCCACGCTGGTAGTGACTAAGTACAGAGCCATACTTGCGGAAGCGGGGTTATCACCCAACACGATTAACCGCCGACTGGCTGCAATTAAATCTCTGGTTGCTTATGGGCGAAAGCTGGGGGTGTGCAACTATGCAGTAGATGTAGACAGTATTCCTGTGCAGGCTTACCGCGATACTAGCGGTGTGACTGAAGCGGAATTTTTGAGCGTGATTAAACAGTGCGATCGCTCGACTTTGGCCGGGAAGCGGGACTATGCTTTGTTGCTGCTACTCTGGGGCAATGCGCTGAGGAGAAATGAGGTAAGCACTTTAGACTTGAAACATTTTGATGGCTCTAAGGGGACGCTATCAATTTTAGGTAAGGGCAAGCTTGTACGAGTGACGATAAATCTGCCAAAAGTCACTGTGTTAGCGATTACTGATTGGGTGATTGAAAGGGGTGGTGATATGTCGTCGTCCCGCCCGTTGTTTACCTCGGTTGACTTCCAAAATTTTGGTCACAGGTTAACCGGGGATGGTATTTATAAAATAGTCAAGCGATTGTTTAAACGGGCAGGGGTTGAAAAGCACATGAGTCCTCACCGTTGCCGCCACAGTGCGATTACTGCTGTACTTGAAAAGACCGATGGCAATGTGCGGAAAGCCCAGAAACTCAGTAGACACGCAAAACTAAATACGCTGCAAATTTACGACGACAACCGCAATCGTGATCAATTGGAAATGTCTGAGTTATTAATGGACGGGTTAGATTGAATTGATTTCAACACCTGTTATAAAAAATTTGAAAAGTTAATACAAACGAATTTTTAGTTTTATGCGGCTTTTAAACATCAACCTTCACTGATAGAGATTTTAACAAGATGTCGCACTGGCAAACCATCTTCTATTGATTGACCGCTTGCATAATTAACAATATTAGGAAACTCATCACCGTACCAACAACCAATAAAGTCATGAAGTACAAAATCTGCTAAGTTTCTTGCAATAGGTCGAACACTATTAAATGAAACATTTTTTTTGACTTTTTTACCTTCTCTAGCACTAGCTGAACAAAGCAGATTCTCTTTCGTAGAATCTTTTACCGAAGCTCTAATTATACCTTTAATATTATTTGCAGGTATAACTAGAGTATTAGAAGGAGGAAGTTGATTTGGCCCAAACAGAAAATAGCAACTATATGGTGAAATCTTTATCAAATCATTGCATTGTCCTACATCTATAGTCCAAGAAGATTGAAAATTATTACCATTATGATTTAGCTTTTTACACTGTATAAGAATTGCATGGCTCTTTTTAATTTCATTATTCACAAGACATTCAAATATGAAAGCAATATCTGCATTCCAGACGTTCTCTTGCCTTTGAGTATCTCTATATGAAAAGTTAATATAGTTTATTGCACGTTTATGTTGCCGTTTCCACGTTTGTAAGAATCTATTGAGTGAATTAAACTCGGATTCTAAAAACATTAAGAGCCTTTCTGTGAGTGATTCTTCATGCTTACCATAGTTGTCCTTGAAAAATTTTGAAAAATTTTCATCTGAGTTTCTAAGAGCTTGATAAATAGCATTTTCTACATTATAGTCATTTATCCAAGTAAGTCCTTTATTTAATTTTAAAGTAGTGGATAAATCTACTTTATTATAATAAGCATGAGCATAACTTGTGTTAGAAACAGATAATTCAGTAGGAAAATCTTCAATAAAAGTTTCATCAAAATAAGATAAAATAACTTTTGCTCTTAGTACAATGCTATAATCATACTGCTCATTTTGAGCTATTTTTCGTAGTTCATCTAAATCATCCGCTTTAATGGATGATACAAGAATAAAAATTACATCTTCTTCTATTTCATGGCACTTTAATAATAAAAAGTTAAGTAATAACTTAGTTATTTCATTATCCTTATTAAAAGATTTAATAATTTCATTTTTAATTACTAAACGCTTTCTATTGTTAAATATGAAGTAATTATGTCCATTTTTTAGCAAAAGGCTATTAAGATTGTCTAAAACAGTATTAAACTCATTTTTTGATTCACTTTGTAATTCCACATATTCTAAAATAAGTATTCTTATAAAATCTTGATATTTCTCTTCTATTACTATTGTTAGACTGAAGAGATTATTTAAAATACGTTTTTTGAGTTGAGCTTTTTCGTTGATACAAAATCTTATTAAATGTTCCAAAAATCTTTTTTGTTTATTATCAAAATACTGTTTTTTTCTGTGACGATTAAAATCCTCCTCCCAAGTCTTTAACAGGTCATCCTCAATAAAATTCAATATGTGTGTGAAGATATCTGAGATATTTGAAGAAAGATAGGTAAAATGTTGTAAAATTTCTTCATAATTTGCTTCCCAATCCTTTAACTTTGACCATAATTCAGTAATAATTTGGCGCGGGTTTTGAGATAGAGGGTACATAGATTTAACTTCTAACAAAGTGAAATATTTAGGAATAAGCTTGCAAATAGAAATAGAACAGTAAAAGGTGTTAAGTCTGAAATGCTTGCTGCATAGTTTTTTGAGTCGTCAATCAGAGCAGGCTTAGTTCGCCTATTATTCCTGTCATGTGAGTGTAGTCCTACTCCTCCTCAAAACTATGAGTTTTGAACTTCAAAGTCCGACAATTTTCACTTACTGTGCGAATCACATGGTCTGGTACTCCGTCAGGTAATTGTACCTGAACTTCCAAAGTTACTTGTACATCTGCACCTACTAAACTTGCTAGGTGTTGCAAAACTTCGTTGGCTACAAGTCCAGCATCTCGCGTAACACGTAGTGGATCTAAATCAATTGACCCATAAAAACGGCGCAGTTGCTTCTGTGGTGTAGTAGTGGAATTGCCTGAACTTGTTTCAGTATTATTTGCAATAACAGCGCTGTTGTCATTGATCGCACTCTCTCCCCTAGCAATCTGTTCTTGTTGTCGCCTCAGTTCTTGTTCTTCCGCATCTGCAATCAGTTGCCGATCTGCGACATCGGGTTTAACCAGCCAGCTTTGGCTGCTGAGTGTTGCTGTAATATGTTCGCAAGCTTTCAATCCTAAATAGCGTTGCTTGGCTTCGTCGTAGCCAGTTGCATAAGCAAAGTTTTCTGTCCGCAGTAATGCTGCTACTCCTTCCTGAATGGCATCTATTAGCACTTGTTCATTTTTCAGTCTGGGTAAATACGGATAGTTAGTTAAGTATTTCCACAGTGCTTTCAGGTCAATGTGGTTGGCATTGCGCCAGATATAAAGGTCAAGAACTTCTAAGCGCAGACGTGAGGCAGAATAATTAGCAATCAGGTGTTCTTCATGGATTAATTTGCGACTGGCACGAAGAATTAGAGAATCTTGTCCTTGGAGGCGAATTTCTTCCCAAATAATGGGATTTTGTGGGTCGGGTTGAGTAGGAACTAGCAACCACTGGTAAGTTTCTTGCAGTAAAAAATCGACAGTTTTATCGGTATCTTTTTGCTTTTGCGTTGCTTGATTACTTTGAGAAACATCCAGGTTTAAAGCATCTTTGTCATCAATAATAGAATCCCAAGCTAAAAATTGACAAACAGACTGCACTAAACCATCAAGTTTGGTCTTGTCTGGTGCGAGGAACAACAGCAGATTCTTACAATAACGGGGGCTAGCTCCTTTATAGGAGAGAATTTCTGTAACTTTCTCATAAGCCGAGCTATCTTTGGCTTTGCCACTGTGGGAATACTGTGGCCCCATAACAACTAACCGCACGCCCATGTTTTCATCATCTGGGATATCTGCACTAGAATTTGGGGCTACGTGGACTCCAGCAAATTCACCACGCTGCTTGTCAGCCCTGAGTCTGCGAATAATCTCTTCCCAAACACGGTCTGCATCTTGTTGAATCTGGTTAGCTCGGTCTTGGGCGGTGCGGGTAACATTGGGTTGAGTTGATATCCAGTAACGATTACCATCGCCTACATAGAGATAAGTAGCTTGGTCGCTCAGGCGGCGCAGGGCATCACCGAAGGTGGCAGCACTTTCACCAGGCTGGACACAGCCAAGTTTGATGCGGCGGTCTTCTAATCCTCGGTTGGCGGCTCTTAAAGTGGGGGCAGAACCAAGGTAAATGGTACGGGTAACGCGGCGACAAGCAGAGTAGCGTCCCAGGTTGGGATTTTGACCATCCAGGGCAACCGGCAGGGAGTTAGTACCATCCACGTCTTTTTCAATTACTGGCACCCAGGAGTCTTCTAAGTAGCGGGTGAGTTCTGACTGCACTTGGGTGTCAGCCATAGGTACGTTGGCTGGTAGGATCATTAAAGAGCGATCGCTCTGCTCCCAGAGAAAGTGAATTACCTTGGCCATCAGCCGCAGTACGCCCCTAGTGCGTTGAAATTTATCCAAGGAAGACCAGTCGCTGTAAAGGCGGTCAAAAAGTTCGGGATGGATGGGATAAGCTTCTTTCAGGCGGCGTTCGTAGTCGGCTTCCCGGCACTCTAGAGGAAATTCTTGGGACTGGGTGCGATACATTTCGCTGAACGCCCGCACCACAGCATCACGGGCAACATATAAGTTGGTGTCAGTAAGCGGTTGGAACAAGCGACGACGGACAATTTCAAAACTTTCTTCCGCACTCGCAGGTCGCCAGGGGGACTCAACCCGACCAATAGCATTTTTTAAGCGGTTGAGGGCTTCTTTACCTCTATCGCCCCCAATTTCAATGTCAGAAGCAGGTATACTGACTACTAACAATGTGCGATCTGCGTTTTTGGCTGATTCGCTTATGGTTTGAGCAAAGGTGAAGTGAGTATCAAAGCTGCCTGCTGGTAAATCCCTGCCATCATGGAGTTGGCGGGCGTAGGATACCCATTCATCAATGAGAATGAGGCAGGGGGCATAGCGGTTAAATAGATGTTTGAGGTTGTCACCTGGGTTAGTGGCGGATTCGTCGGCTTCTCGTACCATCTCGTAACCTTCTTTACCGCCTAATTGCCAAGCTATCTCGCCCCAAAGTGTTCTGACAACAGTACCGTCTTTCTTTTGGTGCAGTTGACCGGGAGATATTTTATTACCTACTAAGACAACAGTTTTAACATTCTCAGGCAGTTCTGAGACACCAGCCGTGGCAAACACTGGTTCTAATCCTGGTAATTCGCTGGCAGAAACTCCAAAGCACAGGTGATACAATGCCAGCATGGCGTGGGTTTTACCACCGCCAAAGTTAGTTTGCAGTTCAATTACAGGGTCGCCGCTTTGACCAGACAGGCGGAGTAAAGCATTGCTCAGTAGTTGTTTCAGTCCTTCAGTCAAATACGTGCGGCGAAAGAATTCTGTAGGCAAGCGGTATTCATCAGAACCTTCATCTAAGTAAACTTGCCACAGGTCAGCAGCGAATTCTGCTTGCTGGTAGCGACCAGAAGCGACATCGGGATGGGGGGTGACTATTTCTCGCCAAGGTTTTAGACCGCCAACGGGATTGGTTTCTATGGCTGTAACTGCTGCTTTGCGAGTTTCGCGGCGGGCTTGTTCATCAAAGCGGATGCGGAGTAGTTCTTGTTTTTGTTTTTCCACAGCATCAGCTTCTGGGGCGGAGACAGCAGTTAAGAGGCGGGTAATGCTGTCAAGGGCGCGATAGGTGTCATCTGTAGAGAAAGCGTCATTGTGCGCCCAAGCGTTGCGCGTGACCATTAACTCGCCAACTAAGTTTTTTTCCGCATTGCCTAAAGTTTCTTTAAATACATCCCGCCACTGATTCCACATCACTTTCAGCAGTTCGGAGACATCCTGTTTCAGGATTTGGGCAACAGGGCGGCGCAGGTTCCGGTCTTCTGATACAAAGGGAGTAGCGGCGACTACCCATTTATCACCGTATTTGGCTCGCATTTCCCGTTCTACAAAGGGATATAAGCCTTGTTGTAGTGACTCTAAGGCTCTGCCTACTCGTTCGCGGTTACTAATAGCCATAGTTAAATTTTAGACAATAAAATCAGAACTTTTCCGGCTAGGCTCTTAGTTAGCGTAAGTGGCTGCCTTAATTTATAGTATATTTTAAAACTTACGTAACAGCATACACAGTATGTTACCTAAGATTAAGCGGGTGAAATCCCAAAACAATTTTCTCTTTGGGAATGCCTGCGGCTACTAACTTTTAGGTTACGCCATCTTCGGTGTCATCCCGTTATATGCAAATTTTGTCATTAATTTCTCTTAAAAGTGTACCAATTGCTTCTTTAAACAAAGCTGTAAATATGCTGTCGCGCACTGCCAAATATGATAATGTCACTATGGCATAATATCGTCAAGTTTCAGTTGTAAGTTGGGAAACAGAGAAGAGGAAATAGCATCTCCCAAGCGATATTGTTGCTGCTGATATACACCATTAACTAGTTGACAGATTGTGAAGGTAGGTTGTTTGGGATTACCGATAAATTGCAAGCCACCCAAACCGCGAAAATCTACAATCCAATATTCTGGTATTTGCAGAAAGGCATATTCTTCAACTTTTCTGGCATAATCATCCTGCCAATTTGTACTCACCACTTCAGCAACCAACTGAATAGTATTGCCATTACAAATAATCGGTTCTTTTTGCCAAAGTGGTTCGTTGCTAAGTTTTGCTTTATCTAAAACAATAACGTCTGGACGGAGTGCTGTTGCTTCAGCAGCAGGTGGTTTAATCAAACAAGTTTTTGGAATCAGCCAGTTAAAATTAGCACGAAGAATTTCAGCATAAATTCTCCCAGCAATATTTCCTGAAACTTCTTCATGAGGGCCAGTTGGTTCCATGTCGCGTAGTTCTCCGTCAATGAGTTCGTAACGGGGGTTGTCCCCGTACTCGACTAAAAATTGCTCGAAAGTGAGGAGTTTAGGTGGGCTGTAAGTCATGTTGCTGCACTCCAAATTCAAAATGAACAATGCTCATCAAAAGGAATAGATAACAAACTATACTTCACGGACAAAAATGTGTTGTATGCGTTATCCCACAGCAAAACTGGTTAGTTGACGCATTTTTGGTGTATGGAAGCCAATGACAATATCCTGTTTAGGTACACCCATTTCTAATAATTCCGCAGCGATATCTACTTCAGTGGTATTTTGCTGAATCCAGATTTTTTCATTTTTGATATCCAGGTGCATGATAGGGCCATAAACCCGTTTTTGTTGATTCCAACCGACACTGATAATTTGGTAATGGTCACGTTGTGTATCAAATATTGGCTCGACTTCTACATCACCATAACTAGGTTTATACTGTGCATATTTCTCTAAAAGTTGCTGCACTTTTAGTCGATATTCATCTAATTTAGCCATTGCACTATTTCCTCCGTTTCAATGTTATAAATCAGCAGTAGAATTTTGGTTTCCTGCACGACTGTTTGAGTAAAGGGCAAGCTAAAAAAATCGTTATAAGTTACTGAAGGGACTGCCAAATATAAAATTCGTTCTGGGTCTTCTGTCCGTAGGGCAATGCGATAGTTGATAAATTGCCCCAAGGCTGTATGAAATTCTGATATTTTTGAGGCACTGGCGAAACTTTTAATTTCAACTGCTATTTTCTCCCCGGATTTTTCTGCGGCGATGAGGCGTTCTGCACCTAAATCAATTTGCACATCTACCCCACCGCAACGAATACTTAACGGGTCGTCTGTAATTGTCCATCCGTCTTTTTCTAGGGCTGACCTCACAATGTCATGAAATAAATCTCGCGCCATACCTATTTATGTTACTTAAAACAACTCTCCTTGCACTGGTTCTGGTTTGGTTTCTGCGGCGAGGCGCGAAATTTCTGCCCAAGAAATAACTAGGCTGTTGTAAGCAATGGCTTCTTGTGTCCAGCTTTTTCTGCCGCAGATGTTGTATAAGCGATAAGCCAAGTCTCGTGCTATTTCGCCGCGACTCCCTAACTGGGATAACATGATGGCAGCACCAGTTTCTCCTTTTTGGTCGAGAGTGCGGATGAGGTATTGGGTAGTTTCCCAGTCAGAGGTGCGGGTGTCGGTGGCTGGGTTCCAGTTATCAGGTAATTCGTCACGGCGCAGCAGTCGGACTTTGCCGCCTTTGGCTGTGAGTATACCGCCGTTAACCAGTCCTTGCACGCTGGTGTTTTTGGCTTTGGAGAGGGTTTCGGCATCTCCGTACAGTCCTTCATTAAATTGATTTTGCTCAAACCAAGTCAATGCCCAACGAGTATCAGCGTCAAATTCCCCTTCTTGTTCGGTGAGGAATTCGTCAAGCATTTGGTTGATGAGTTGCAGGGCGGTACGTATCCGCATGGGGGAGCCGTCAGCGTCGAGAACTTGAGTGTAGCGGGAGAATATCGCCATACCAGGGCCGATGCTGGCTTGGGCTAAGTCTACGGGGGCGATGTTGCCTTGTTGCAGGTTTTTCAGTGCTTCTGGGAGTTCCCGTTTGAGTTCGTTGAGGAATTGGCGGCGGGTGGTGGAGGGGGCGGTTTCTGGGCGGGGGCGGCAAACGAGAACAATGGATGAGGCAAGGGCGTTGACAGTATTCTTCAGTGCCTTGGACTGTTCCGTTCGCATTGGCCAAGTACCTGTGATGCTAAAGCCAACTTCAAGCAATCCTTCCAACATGGTTTCCCATCCTGTCGAGGCTATGACTAAATTTCCATTACTACTTTCTTCTTCATCTGCTTCTTCTTGTTTAAAGCCATAGTAGACAGTTAGAGGATAATCAGGGCTGACTGCCTGACGCATTTGTGCAAAAGCTTTTCCTAATCCTTCCTCAAAAAACTTACGAGACTTATCTTTATCTCCACAGAAACGGTAAGGCGTAGCAACTAGTTCTTGTTCCTTTGGAGTCAGCAACGTACTGAGCAAATTAGGGTAAATTCTTACTAGTGACCGGCGCAGCCAAACGTAAAAAAAATCGGACAAGTCAGCATAACTAACATTGTCATAGTAAGGTGGGTCAGTAGAAATACAGATAGATAATCCCAAAGTTGAACTAGCTGCATCGCGCTGTGACACAGAAGACAATGGATTTGCAGCAACTTTCCCAAGCAAACTGTTGATAGAGTTAAATGTACCTAGTAATTCTCCACCTGCATCTGCAAAGGGATTGGCTTCTGGAAAATCCCAAACCATAGGAATTGCTTGTCGTCCAAAAGCTCGACCAGTTTTGTTTTCATTAGCACGCCAAATTCCTAAAGTGCAATGAAAGGCTGTTAATTTACTAACTCCCATCCCTATGTAAGTTGCTATAGCATCAGCGTAAGCTGTTGTACCAGTACCACCCTCGTTGAGTGGTAAGTCATCCGTCATCTCAACTAACAAAGCATCAGTTAATACTTTTTCCCGTACTTTGCTAACTAAATCGCTAAGAGTACTGAGTGCTACTAGTTGACGAGTAGTAAAAAGTTCGCCAAATGTACGCATTCCGTAATTGGGTGTTTTAAAGTCACGAGGGTTATGTGGTAAATCAGCGTCAGGCTTCCAATCGGGTTGTACTGAACTAGCAAGGGTTTTCTGCTCATCGTTTGGAGACAAATACACTCGCTGACGCTCACCTTCAGCTACAATAGCCATTAACTGTGGGTTCATCCTTCCTGCTCTACCCTCAGTGCGAATGTAGTCAAAAGGTACTGGTGTCCCACAACAAATACAAATTGAACCCTTGCGGCTAATAGTCCCATCGGGGGCTTTCAGTGAAATACTTTTCTGCTCTGCTTCCGTATTTGCTTCTATGAGCTTCTTCTCTTGTTCTTGCTTTGTTCGCACTTCAAACTTTACAACTGGCGGCTGCTGACTGCGGTTAATTACAGGCTCAACCCAAGCTTCCTTACCCTTCTTAGTCGAAAGCGCAAATGATCGCACCAAAGGCATTTGCGCCCCACAAGCCGGGTTAGGACATTTCACAGTTCGCGCCCACAACCAAGCAATTACCGTCGCTTCACCACCACCATACTCCTGTGGTAAAGTTACTTTTGGGTATAAATGCCCAATCCGCTTAAAAGCCTCATCCCGCATCCATTGGCCGTAATAGCGTATATCCTCTGCCAACCCTTGCGCCCCATACCACCGAGCCGTTTTTAACTTCTTTTGCGCCTCTGGGTTAACTGGTGGTTTATCCTTAAACTTCGGCGGAATTTCAATTAATGCTTTGGTAATCAACACCGCCACAGGATTTAAATCACTACCATGTGCCTCCAAACCTAACCGTTGCGCTTCTAAAGGAATTGAACCACCACCACAAAATGGGTCATAAACAGGAGGTGCATACTTTTGCAAATATGCACGAATTTCTGCTGCACTTGTTGGTGGTTCTTCACCGCGATTCCAAGCAATGGAACGAGCTATTTCCCGTTGAGCAGCTAGGATAATTTCAGGATTATTTAAAGTATCCCAAGAAACTAAACCTTGAACTATTTGTTCGGTTTTACCCTTTTTTTCAACTGTAATAATTTTGCCAATAATATCAAATAAACGTTGTCTTTCTTGCTCCTGTGCTTCTTCAGTAGGAAACTTATCTGGGTGACTCGAAGGATCATCTACTAAAGAAGCAAATATTACTGCACGGCAAGCAGCTAAAGGTCGTCTCGCCCACCATAAATGTAATGTGGAAGGATGTCCATGTCTGATTGATTTTTCTCGCGCAGATTCTTTATTAATTGCTTCTAAAGGTAAAGCGACTTCAATTAATTTTCTCTTCATTAATAGACAATTCCTAAATGTTTTTCAGCACAACTTTGACAGACATCTTGCTGTGACATCCATCCAGATGGCAGTTTTTGAGAACAAAATTTACAGACACCAAAAGTTTGAGCTTGTGCCTCCTGAGCAGAGGCTATAAGTTGAGCAATATCAAAGTTTTTTGAATTATCTAAATTAATCCGCTTCCAAAGTTTACTTGATGCAACAGGCGTATGCGGCCCTAGCCATTGAAGCGTCGGTAATCTTAACTCAATTGCCTCTGGCGTGAGAATAACCACAATTCCTTTTTCATCACGGAAATCACCCAAATTAATCTGGATTACATCTGGTGTTCTTTCTGCACGCGCACCCGGAAGCATCTCCAGAATTTGTAGGGCATATTCTTCAAATGTACGTAATTCAGTGACAGGATAACGCTGTCCTGGCTCTATATAAATTTCTAATAAATTATCTTCTTGATTCAATGTCACAAGGTCTGATTGATTTAATTCAAACGTAGTCCCAGCTAACTGTTTATAAATATCTTCTAATACTTTTTTAATAGAATTTCCTAAACTATGACAATTTGGTTTTAGCCCAGGAATATCAGCTACATAAAATTTATTTTCTACTTTACGAATAACAATTTTAGCTTTCATATAGTTCTATCAGCCTTTAATTAGGCTTTTTTATTAATTTGGCTAATTTCTAACAAACAAGAATGTTAACTTGGTTAACTTCCCCGTTGCCATAATTCCTGCCAATTGTAGTTTACGCTCGTGACGGCAAAATCCGGTTCTTTTTGAAAGGGACGCTGTACGTAGCGAATAACACAGCCATTATCCCGCACTTTGTAAGTTCCCTGTGATTCTTTCACTTTCCACACATCACCTTCGGTAAATTCCTGGGACTTAGGCACTTGCACCAGTGCCAGAATAAAATCATCAGGTTTATTCAGGGCAGTAATAATTTCATTTTTGGTAACAGTCACAGTATCGGCTCCCTCTATCCGCCCCTTGACTTCAATAAACCGCAGCCGTCCCGTACCTGGAATGCGAGATTCTATATCATAGCCGCATTTGTCACCACTCACGTCTTTTGGTTCATAACCCAACTGCTGTTCAGCAGCAATTACCGCTTGCATCGCCAGCATTTCCACCCGTTGCTTTTCTTGGGCGAAAGTATTAGCTGTGGCTTGACGCTTCCCTTGCAGCCGTTGCAGTAAACCCATTGACACCACCAATGCACCACCAACCACTACAGGGGGTAGGGGGGAAATACGGCGTTCCTGCTGCAACTCATCCATCCGCTTTTGCAAACGCGCTTGCAGTTCATCGGCTCTAGTTCTGGCTTTGGCTGAGTTAATTTTGGCGTTCACCTTACCAGCCATTTCTTGCAGTTGCAAATCTGCGGCGCGATGATCCCAATAATTGATTTCCTTAATCAGTCGGTCTTTCACCGCCGCCATTGTCTTGTCTATCAATTCTTCTTTATGCTGCTTGACTTCCTGGAGGTGTTGGGGGACGATGTGAGCGATCGCGTAAGCTGCGGCTTGTGCTTCAATATCATTGAGTAACCACGATTGTTCTAAAATTGGTTCTATCAGTGCTTGGTCTGCTTCTTTGAGAGCCTGATAGTTTAAATAAGGCGCGTACCCGGCATTTTTGACGATTAAACCTTCATCCCCGTCACCTCTCCCGGCTGGGGATGAGGGCATAATTTCCACATACTGCATTCGCCGCGATACTATCCGACGATTACCAGCAGCATCAGTACGCGCATCTTGAATAGAATGTTCTAAGTACACTAAGGCGCGGACTTGTTCGCTGGGGTCGTTTTCGTCCACGAGAATACTGCCTTGTTTGAGGACATCTCTGTGGCGTTCTAGTATCAAGTCAATGGTGGCATCAAGTAGAGGATGACCAGGACAAACTAAAGCTGCTAATGGCTTCCCCAGAACGCTAATTAGTTGCTTGTCAAAACAAATCCGCTCATAGCGGGTCAAAATTGCATCCCGCGTACCTACAACCCGTCCCCGGTTGCGAATCACGGCGGGAACATAGGTTATTTCGTAGCGGTGGGTTTCTCGTTCTCTGACAGTTCCGCCTAACTTTTGAAAAGCTTCTAAGAAAAATGAGGCGACGAAGTGCGGCTGTAATTTCCTGGCTTCGGCTCGTTCCATCTCTTCCCGAATTTGCCGTACTCTAGAGATATCCATCGTATCTCGTGCCAAGGCTTTTTCTTCTAGTAACTGTTGCAGGCGTTGGCGGTCTAAGTAGTCGGCTACAACTTGGCTCAATCGTGCTTTGGTTTCGGGAGAGTCGCCATAGCGAATTGCTTCAATCAGCAGTTCTCGCAGCTGCACACCATCAATGGCTTTACCCAGAACATCAAATACTTTACCGCCCAACGCATCCTGCTCAATTTCTAGTTTTTTCAGTAGTGCTAGGTAGACATCGCCTTCACGGGTTTCTTTGGCTACCAGATTCCACAAATGACAAACTTCGGTCTGCCCAATGCGGTGAATGCGCCCGAAACGCTGTTCTAAGCGGTTGGGGTTCCAAGGTAGGTCATAATTAACCATCAGGTGCGCCCTTTGTAGGTTAATTCCTTCCCCGGCTGCATCGGTAGCAATCAGTATTTGTACATCTGGGTCTTGGGTAAATGCTTCTTGGGATTTTCGCCTTTCTTCCCGCCCCATACCACCGTGAATTGTGACCACAGCTTCGGGATTGCCCAAGAGAGTACCAATTTGCTGCTCTAAGTAATTTAAAGTATCACGATGTTCGGTAAAAATCACGAGTTTGCGGCGATAACCCCTAGCATCAAACAGTTCAGCTTCATTTTGCAGAATTTGGGAAAGTTCCTCCCATTTTTTATCTGTGCCACTCCGACGAACTCGCAAGGCTAACTGCTCTAATTGTTGTAACTGGGCAATCTCAACTTTTAGTTCGGCAATTGTCCGCGCTGCTGATGCTTGGTCAACAACTTCTTCTTCCGTCGCCTCTCGTTCATCACTGGGAATATCTTCTTCAAATTCGTCCACATCTTCAATCAGGACTGTGGACAATTCAATCTGGGCATCGTTTCCGCGCTTTGATATTTCTTCTTCTCGCTGGCGTTTCTGCAATCTTTCCCGCCGCCGCCGCAGTGACTGATAGATAGCTTCTGGGGAGGATGCCAAGCGGCGTTGCAAAATAGTCAAGGCAAAGCCCACTGTTCCCTTGCGTCCTTGATTATCTAAAGCGTCAGCACGGTTAAACTCTTCGCGGACATATTCTGTTACCTGCTTGTACAGCACTGCTTCCTGGTCAGAAAGTTCGTAATCAACTGTATAAGCACAGCGTTCTGGGAATAGAGGCGTACCGTCAAATTTCAGCAAATCTTCTTTGACTAACCGCCGCATCAGGTCGGAGGTATCGCAGACGTGAACGCCATCCCGAAATCTGCCTTCAAAGCGATCTCCGTCTAGCAGGGCCATAAATAGCTGATAGTCCTCTTCCTTGCCGTTGTGGGGCGTGGCGGTCATTAGCAAGAAATTGCGGGTGACACTGGACAGTAATTTCCCTAGTTTGTAGCGTTTAGTTTCTTTAATATCGCCGCCAAAAAAGGAAGCGGACATTTTGTGGGCTTCGTCGCAGATGACCAAATCCCAGTCGGTTTGGGATAACTTGGCTTGCAGGTCATCGCTACGGCTGAGTTTATCTAGGCGGGCAATTACCAAGGGCATCTCTGCTAGGGCGTTCCCAGTGCGGGCTGCTTCTATGCGATCGTTAGTGAGAATTTCAAATGGTAGATGAAAACGCTGGTATAATTCATCCTGCCATTGGGCTGCTAGACTGCCAGGGCAAACAACAAGGCAGCGATGCAGGTCGCCGCGAATAGAAAGTTCTGCCATTAGCAATCCCGCCATGATGGTTTTACCAGCACCAGGGTCATCGGCTAGCAGGAACCGTAAGGGTTGACGGGTGAGCATTTCCCCGTAAACTGCCGTAATTTGGTGGGGTAGGGGTTCGACTAAGGAAGTATGTACAGCTAGCAGGGGGTCAAAAAGATGAGCCAAGCGGATGCGGTGCGCTTCCGAGACAAGACGCAATAAAGAGCCATCAGCGTTGAAACTCCAGGGGCGGTCTTGAGTGACGATTTCCAGTGTAAGTTCGCGATCTCGATATAGCAGCTCGTTCCCTGGACGACCGCCAGCGTCCTTGTATGTTAATTCAACGACATCAGAGCCAAACCATTTTACGTCAACAACTGTAACCACCTGGTTGGGCAATATGCCTTTAACTGAGCTTCCCTTCGTCAAATCCTCTAGCAGCATCTACTATACAGTCTTTTAGTAATAATCAGTTATTCTTTATACTAAATGGCTGAATATATATGTCAACTGAAATACGAGCTTGTCATTCATCTATTAACAATGCTTCTAATTGTTGGAGGAGACTGGCAATCTTTTTAGCTTTCTTAGGGTTATCCCTGGAGTAATATTTTTAGGCGACGTATGGCGACAAAATGCGCCTTGGCTACTTTTACCCCATCTACATACGATAAAGTTATATAAAATCTGCTGGAATTTCTATTCTTAAATAAACTTTTTTCATTCGATACACGTAAACTGGA
This sequence comes from Tolypothrix sp. PCC 7712, assembly GCF_025860405.1. Lineage (GTDB taxonomy): Bacteria > Cyanobacteriota > Cyanobacteriia > Cyanobacteriales > Nostocaceae > Aulosira > Aulosira diplosiphon. The sequence goes on from NZ_CP063793.1 coordinate 20,744, forward strand.
AACTAAAACCGAGTCGGTTGACCAAAAGTTAACGTATCTTCTAGGAACAAAAGCCAGTGTCAAGTTCTAACCAGCAGTGCCGCATTATAGCCCTGTTTAATCAGGCGGGTGGTGTCGCCAAATCGACACTGACCCAAAACCTGGGATACCACCTAGCGAAACGAGAACACCGCGTTCTCCTTATCGACATAGACCCCCAAGCGTCATTGACCAAATTCATGGGGTTAGTGCCATCTCAGTTACAAAAAACTGTTGCTGATGCCATTATCAACGAGCAGCCCTTACCGATTCATGAGGACATTCACGGTATGGATTTAGCTCCTGCTAATCGAGTCTTGAGTGGAGCAGAAATGCAGTTAGTAAGTGCTGCCATGCGTGACTTCCGCCTCAAGGAAGCCATTGAACCTGTTCTAGATGAATACGATTTCATCCTGATAGACTGTCCCCCCAGTTTAGGATTGCTTTCTTATATATCCTTAGTCGCAGCCACACACGTACTCGTCCCTGTAGAAACCCATCTCAAAGCCTTTGAGGGAACAGACGAACTTTTACAAACTATTACCCACGTTAAAAATAAAGCTAATCGCAAAATCCAAATAGCAGGGTTTGTGCCTACGCGGTATGCTCACCAAAACTCAGCCGATAAACGAGCTTTGGCAGCTATCACTGAACAACTATCTGCTTGGGGTCGTATCTTCCCAGCAATCCCCAGAGCCACCGCTTTTGTTGATGCGACAGAAGAACGTGCGCCCCTAGCAGTATTTGACCCGAAACATTCTGTAGTAACTATCCTTGAAGAAATAGCTAATTCTTTGGAGGCTTTGTGATCCGACGTAAGCAAACTGATAAACCCTTTGGGGGTCAAATTACAACTCCACCCCCTGCGCCTTGGTTATCCTCACCAGATGGAGAAAAGCTAGCCGCTACTGAAACTACTATCAAACTTGAAGATATAGTTCTGCCTCAGCACCAACCCAGGCGATACTTTGACCCACAAGCATTAAAAGAATTAGTTGAGTCAGTCAAACAGCATGGCATTCTCCAACCTCTGTTAGTTCGTCCAGGGGCGGAGGGAAAATACGAATTAGTAGCAGGAGAACGACGCTATAGGGCAGCACAAGAAATAAAAGTTGAAGTTGTGCCTGTGGTTGTGCGTGAGCTATCAGATGACCAAGCATTTCAGTTGGCTTTGATTGAAAACCTACAACGAGAAGACCTTAACCCTGTTGAAGAAACTGAAGGTATCTTGCATCTGTTGGCAATCCGCCTGCATTGCGATGTAGAAGCTGTCAAATCCTTACTGTATCGCATGAAGAACGCTCACAGCAAAGAAGAAAAGCAGCCACCAGAGTCATTAGATGAATCTAGGAGAAACGTTTCTCCTAAAAAAGAAGAAACGGAATCTGAGGATAACTTTTCTGATAATTTAAATGAGGAGACAGAATCTAGGAGAAACGTTTCTCCTAAAGTGGATTTGGAGCAATCAAAGACGGTAGAACAGGTATTTGAGAGCCTGGGGCTAATGAATTGGCTATCGTTCACTACCAAGCGTTTACCGTTGCTCAATCTGCCCGAAGAAATTTTAATGGCACTGCGAGAAGGAAAACTGGAATACACCAAAGCCCAAGCCTTGGCACGGGTAAAAGATGAGGAACTGCGAAAAGTTTTCTTGTCACAAGCGATAACTAACGATTGGTCTTTAAGCCAAATTAAAGAACAAATCATCGCCAGCACTGCTGCTGAACCACCAACGTCTAAAACACCTAATCAAATACCAGAACGGCTCAAAGATATCACGCAGCGCATTAAAAAGCGTCAGCTTTGGAATATTCCTCGCAAGGAAAAACAGCTAGTAAACCTTCTAAACAAACTAGAAGCATTACTAGGGGATGAGTAAATTGGTATAAGTTGTCAAGTAATCTCGAAGAGGGGGTTATACCCAAGGCTTAGTGGAATATATCAAGCAATTTGGTGAGATGCGATAATTTTAATCATTGCTAAATTTCTAGGATTAAAAGCTATTAGCATTAAGCATTTTTTGAATTGGTCAAGAAAAAATCTCTCTCATTTCTATACAGCCAGCTTCTATTGGGTGGAGAAAAAGAGAAAAAGCAATCGTGTACCTAACCGGAGATGAACCGAGTGGGAGAAGCAAAACGACGCAAACAGATTTTAGGTGATACCTACGGTACACCAGCAACAATAACCCAAACAATACAGATTGCTAAGAAAAAGAACGATGCGCTGTTACCATCCGGTTTTCTACCTGATTTTGGGTTAGAAGTGTCCGCACAAATAGGAGAAGAACCTTTTCACTTGACAGCCCTGGAACTAAAAGACTTAAAAGTACTTGAGGATGCTAAAAAAAGCAGGTTAGCAATAAATTTTATCCCCTTACAGTTTTCTATTACTACCATCAGTGCCGATGTCAATCCACCGATGATCTTGCGAGAAACTATGGTTTCGCTAGAGATTTACACCTCGGAACAAAGTAAAATTGATGCAGTAATAGAAGCACTGAGTGAAGGCATAGATGTAAAAGCCAATTGGTCAAAAAGGTTTTTTACGGCACATCCTGTTCACAAAGAATTGGTTGTACCAATTCATTTACTGCCTTATGAGGAAGATAGGTTAGGTTTACAACATATTGCTGACTATATCTAACATTTTTAATGCCCGTTTATTGCCCACGCTCCTTTCTTCTTCTGAAGTAGCAACAAGTCCGGGCGGCACGTTAGGATTATCAGCATCTGTTTAGGAGCCAGAAAAATTTGAATTTCGCTTTTTGCGAGCTTCTCTCTTCTGCTGGGCTTTCTTCAGCCTCTCATGATCCTTAACGCTCTTGTCGTTAGTAACAGTCTCTTGTGCTGGTTTGTGTTCGGCAGTTGGAGTTATGGATTTAGGTGGCTGATTTTTAATACTTGAGAAGCCAAATGTTTCTTGTACATCATCCCAATCTCCGACCACCTCATCATCAACGCACCCAGCTTCAAAGGCTTTCTTAATCAGAGGTAAAGAATCTATTGCTTTGAGGTCAATTAGCACAGAAATGATATGACCATTTAACTCTGGACTATTTTCTTCAAAATACTCTAGTTGTTGAGACACAGCAGCAACACAATTCGCCTTCTTCTCTGGATATACACAGGCAATTCTTTTGATAGTAACCATAGCTTGAACTCGCCAAGTTTCGTCATGAGAGTCATCAGCAAGATAAGCAGCCAGTGCTGGAATTGCTGGTAAACCAATCAGGCTTAAAACATCCGTCAATTCCTCAATCAAGCAGAACAAGACTTCATTATCAAAAGCATCATCCATTTTGGGGAATAAGCTAATCAATGGCTCAATTGCTGATTCTGCACGGAGTTGTCCTAATACTCGGATTGCATGAAGAGGCGCATATTCTAATAAACTGTATTCACCAAAAAAACCAAAGTCATCATCCTGCATATTGTACAAATCCTCATCACATGCCATACGGATCAACTCAGGAATATCATCAGCCGTGATGCCTAGTGCCTGATAGTCAGGCCATTCAGATGGGGATAATTTTTCAGTTCCTGGCTGATAGTCAAGTAATTGATTAACGGGACGTGAATAACTATTTCTGGACATAAAATAATGAAGTCAATTTTTCGATCTGGTTGGACAAACTTTTTGATTGCACTTTACTCTTAACAGTTATTTCACTCCAATTACAACCACATCACGGGAGAAAACTGCGCTGCTGTGACGAGCGTTTTTGTAGCTTTAGGAAAGAACGCTGCTATGCAACAGATGGAAAAAAAGATAGCTATTGGAGTAAAATAAAAAATTTTAGAAAAGTATTTCTTAAAAAAGTTGCTAAAACTGAGGGATATCAAGAGTTTTGAGAGCCAGTGCCTCGCAACTAAGATTGCGAAGTATTGGCTTGAAAATTGCGATTACAACAGAGAAGTTAAATTAATACTGCTTGATACTATTAGGAATAAGTATTGAATTATACTGGCTTGAGCAAGACTGAATAATTATTTTTGAAAGCTTTATCGTAAAAATTTTGTATGTCAAAAGTTCCAGAAAAGTCACTAGGTGAACGCGAAATTTTTCTTAGAAATGCTAGTGGTCAATTATTACTTGCCACCATTGAGCTTGGTTGCCGAGATTGGACTGACAACGGACGGCACACTGAATGCCGGATAAAATTGAGGTGGGCTGGTGGCGAAATTGAGTGTATTGATAGTCATTTTTTTGAATCTTTCAAACAGATACGTAAACAATTAGCCCTGCAAAGTATATATCCAATGTGCTACGGAGCAAGCCGCAAAATTGTCATTACAGGAATGGCAGCAGATATGAGTTTAGGTCTAAAAGTTTATAAGGCAGAGATTGGTAATTTTCCTAGCCGTAAACAGCTAGTATCTATTTTTGATAGTGGCGATGATATCTTTCCAGCTTCTGTTGAAGAACAGCAAGAATTTCAACGTGAATGGGCGGAATCAATCAGGAGAAAATGAATTGTAAAGGAAACCAAAGTAAGCGATTCACCCTTCAACTGAGCAAGGAAGTTACACACATTGGCTTCTGAAAGCCCTAACAGCAATTACTTATAGGCAATAATAAAAACCTTTTCTTACCAATTTCTTACTTGATATTCTATAACGGGGCCTGTTAGGTATTAACTGCTGTGTTTTGGAAGCTAAAGTTATGACTGCTCTTGAACTGTTGCAACGCTATGCTGCTGGTGAAAGACGCTTCATTGAAGTTGATCTCAGTGGTATTAATTTGAGCGGAGCTAATTTGTCAGAAATTGATTTGTGCAGATGTAATCTCCGAAATATTAATCTTTCTGGAGCAAATTTACTTGGTGGGAGCCTCATGGGTTCCGATTTGAGTGGAGCAAATCTGAGCAAAGCTAATTTAGAAAGTGTTGCTATGCAAGGAACGAATTTAGAAAACGCTACTCTGCTCGGTGCTAGAACTATCGAAACTGAGTTTGCTGGAGCTTTCTTCCGCAATACCACCACTGAAGAAGGAGATATTGTTCAAGGATCTGAGTACTTCGACTAACGCCATGACCACAGCAATTAAAGATTAATTAGCTCAAAAGGTTTTCAGTGTGTTATTTCCAAAATTTAAGAACTCGTTGCAACTCTTGCGGCGATAGCGGAGTGCTGGGTGGGGCTTTTATAAACAAGGCTTCCACACGCGTAAACTATTGCCCCGTCCCAGCACCGCAAGAGTTGAGCGAAGCGGCAACGAGTTCGTCGGCGCAACATGAGATCACCGACTAAAACCACGCTGCTGCTGTCTGCGTTTCTGTTGCTCTATGTGCAGTATTTCGAGCAAATCCTCATTCCAACTGTGATTATTAGGTGGAAGTTGCTTACTTTGGGGCAACAATTTTAATACAGTTTTGGCTGTTTCTTTACCTTGGTCATCTTTACTAAATGCCAGCCCAATTCTGCTGATATTTTTGAGAAATTCTAGTGGCAAGTTATCCGGGTCATCCACTACCAAGTACATCGTTTTCACTGGTGGCAGCCCCTTGTGTGCATTCATATCCATATGTGCTAACGTCAGTGCATCAATGGGTGAGTCGCACAAAAATACTCTCTCGATTTTATCGTCTGTTTCTCTACCCAAATTAATGTGAAACCAACTCTGTCTTGATTGGGTGTTTTCGCTGTTCTGGGAACAGCGATCGTCTTGCTTTGGGGTGTCCCAAACCAGTGTGCCTGATTTTTCACCGTTGAGAGAACGCTTGATAAATACAACTTTTCGCTGCTGGTCTATGTAACCCAACCCTTTAAGATGTAATGTTTCGACTAAAGTTGATGAGATGCCACGTTGCTGAGTCAGGTAATTTTTTAATGCAGGCCATAGCTTCTCATCTTCTGATGGTGGCGTGAACTGGGGTGAACTCTGTTTTTGCTTTCTATTGGATACCAGTTGATTGTTAGCGATTAGAACTAATGCTTTAGCTTCCTCAGTAGTCCATCGGGCGGGACTAGCTAATATAATTTCTTCAACTTCTTCTACTTGCCGATTATCTAATAACGCTCTATTAGCAATTTCTTTGTCTCGGTCAGTTACTAATAAGTTTTGCAATTCGGTACTGTAATACTTGTATAACTCAGCTGAGGAATTCTCTTTTAGCTTTGGTTTATCGGTGGTTAAAGGTTGAGCTTTATTTTGAGCAATTGCATCCACTGTTGTTTGAGATGAAAGCTGTTGCTCCTTTGGAGCAATTGCCGGTCGCAGGTCATCTAATGTGGTTCTTCCTTGTTCTAACTGCTGCTGAGACGCAGACAGTTGTTCTATTAATTGTGGTAAAGTTTCCACCAAGGTTGACTCGGCTGCTAACTGTTCAATAAAATCAGCGATTGCATCCACAGCTTTTTGTGATGAAAGTCGTTGTTCCTTAGGAGTAATCAACGCTCGCAGGTCACCTAATGTGGTTCTTCCTTCTTCTAACTGTTGCTGATGCCCGTACAGTTGTTCTATAACTTGTGGTAACACTTCAGCCAAGGTTGACTCGGCTGCTGACTGTTTTATAAAATCAGCGATCGCATTTATGGGTTGTTGGTTTAGGACTGTTCGCCCAACAGGATTGTTTAATAGCTGCTCAATCCGGGCATCATCACGTTTTGGTTGGTAGTCAATGAGGAGATGTTTTTGCAAACCTGGGAAGGTGTAAGCTGCACCCAATTGTGTACCACTAAAAGCAATTCCATCTTTCTCGTAGGAGATACCTTTAGACTTGCCATTCCTGGTAAATCCTGTTCTGACACTGATACCAGATTGCTGCAACCGCATGATAAGTTCGGGCATTTGGGGATGATCAACAGATGCGTTGTCAATTGTCTGCTGAACTAGCTGTTTAATACTCTTGTCTGGTGGGGTATCGCGTTTACCTGCCTCATATTCTTCTTGTTCTCGTTTAATGCGCCGAAATTGTCCTGTGCTTTGTGTGCGATTTAGTCTTTCTCTGCTGCCTTGGACTTGAACTAATTCATAATCAATTTCAATCTGGCGTAAGACTTTTTCAGAGCGTACATAATCCCAGGAATCATCAACTAATAAACTCGTATCCATCCTGATACGGCTGGCGGCAATGTGGACATGATCATCATCGGTATTTTGGTGGCGGAAGATGACAAACTGATTGGCATCAAAGCCCATTTCTTTCATGTAGCGATTGCCGATTTCACACCATTTATCTTCAGAAATTACATCATCCTTGGCGGCTGACAGAGAAACATGATAGACAACACGTTCTGCATCTGGATTTAGTTGTCGAGACAGTCGAAATTCTTTGGCTAGTTCTCTGGAATTTCTACCGCTCATGTTACCGCCAATTAGTTTGGCATTTTCGCTCGATTCCAAATAATCCAGTAACTTGCGAAAACCTCTACCCTTCGTCTGCTTCCCAATCATCGTCTTCCTCCTCTTCTTCTGACCAGTCGTCCGATTCGGTGTCAACTTGTGCAATGTCTCGTCTGCACTGATGCAACACTGACAAAAGTTCTTGCAACAATTCTGGGTTGGCTGGTGGAGTACGCCCCATTTTTATGGCTGTGTTTGTGGCTTTGACAAGCTGATTTAAATTGTTGCCGATTTGTCCTAATTCCCAATATGTTTGTAAACTAATTTTGCTCAGTCGTTTGGGCAGTGGACGCAACAATCCATTACGCCTCATTAATTCACTGGCTGACATTCCCGCGTCAATTGATTTTATCCGCAGCAAGTCCAGTTCAATATCGCTCAACCGCATTGAGAAGAGGTGGTTTCTTACGAGTCTTTTTGACTGTTTGCGATGAGGCATAACTTAATATTTGGGGAGGAATGTGGCTGGGGGGTTTTTTAAGGGGGTACTCCCCCTTGAACAAGCCGTCGTCCGAGCGGAGCGAGGTTTAGCGTCAGCTAAAAGACATGGCTTGCTGCTAGCCCATTTTCGGGGGTAGCGGAAAAGAGGAAAATAACCGGGGGTGGGATGCACAGCGAGGGGTTTCGGGAAATCTCATGCGGCGGCAGTTGCCGCCATTGGGCTGATTTGTTCACGTAGAAGTGAACACGGTTTTTTCAAGAATTTTTAAATTAAATTTTGCTACATCTAGAAAATAGTAGATTAGGCGATATATAGCAATAATTATCAATTTTTATTAATGGCTATGGATAGACAGAAAAATAATGAGCGAGTTCCTGTAAGTAAAGTTGATGAGGCGATTAAACTACTTCAGGATTTGAAACCCAAAGAGCGAGACGATATTTCGGCTTTGGAGACTGTGCGTAAACTCAGACGATACATTGAGAAACTGACTTCGGAAAAATATGGCTATACCTTTGATGAAGTCTCTGAAATGTTGCAGGGACTGGGAATTAATTTAAGCGGGAGCCGGATTAAAACTTTGTTGGCTGAGGTTAAGAAAAATACTCGCAGTAAAAAAAGCCAGAATTAGGGTTAAATCCTGGTGTAGCTCTTAAAATTTCTACTCAGGCTCAGTATTTATCTGCAAGTGGTGCTGATGGTAAAACACAGACTAAAAAATAACAGAAAATTTAGTACTTTTAGGCTGTAATCGACAGCAAATCATAGCAGAGATTAGCATCTGCTAAAGTAGAGCGCATAGGGTTAGTTTATTTGTATTGGTTTGCAGTCAAAACTATAACTTTATTGTCAAGTTACAGCTGATTGCATTGGGGCAACAGCTAAGAGAATAGATTCATTTGAGTAAACTTCAGTAGGCAGACAACTGAGTACAGCTATCAGCAGGTTAGCCCTAACTTGGGGGGTACATTCGTGTAAAACTCGCTCCATTGCCCTATTACCAATGGTTTTGGCAACTAGCACCACTTCGTCTAACAAGCCATCTGGTGATAATTCTGGTTGTTGGCACAAAATCGGGAAGTATTCACTGACTAACCACTGTTCATCCTCCGCCAAGTCTGTAAAATTTTTATTACTATCGCTATAAAGACTGTCTAATAGCAGGAGTAATAATTTTTTAAACCTAGCCCAACCCCCCCAACGCTGCGTAAATCGGCTCACCCATCCCTGGGTAGTGTCTATAATTTTGGCGATCGCTTTTTGGCCAATTTTCTGCTGCGACTCCCAAAGCTGGGTGAAAGCTTTGACGATGGCGTGTCCTGTTTGCTGATCTCGGCTACCCGCTTCAGTGCATAAAGTACAGGCATCGACAACCTCTAATTTGACTCCCGGTAGTTCATCTAATAGGAAACTGAGGTCATAATCAGCGCAGAAGTAAAATGTTAGCTCCTCATTGGAGCGACGATGAGCGCGTAATCGACCAATTTCTTGAATGATTTCGGCTCTGATTAATTCGGTGAGATACTTTTGCAAGATGTCAACTGAATTTCCCAGCTTGACTTGCTGACCAGTCATCACCTGAAGATGTGCAGCCACCGCACCGATGTTTTGGTAGGGAATGCCAAAAGAAGCGATCGCGTCACAGTCACTAAAGCGGTTAACACCACGACCATCGACAAAGTGACTGTATTCAATGTAGTCTTCCGTCTTGAGAGCAAGTTGTTTCCACTCGATAATGCCCAGTTTCTTGTGTATCTTGTGGAAAGTTTCCTTGAGGGCATCAACGCGATCAGTTAAAGAACTTGAGCGTTTTTTCGGCAATTTACCCAGCCCAATGACGTTAACCACCCTTAAATTACTGTAGTCGGGGCGTGACTGCTGGATAACTAGCATCGAGTCATCGTAGCCAAGTTTCAATTTCAACCGCTCCGTCCTGATAGTAGCATCAAGGTAAATATTGAATTGGGCGGAGTTGGCTAATTCAGCATATTTAGTGTTAGGACGGTAAATGGTCAATAGACCCCATTTACAAGCCAAAGAACCCTCACCCTTCCAAGCTTCGAGGAAGTCGGGGAACCAGTACAGGGGCAAATCAAAGAACTGCTTACCTGCAAGTCTTGCGCTGTCCTTGGCCACACGTTTAGCAGCATAACGGGCGGCGGCACTTTTTTTAAGTTCTTTATCGCCTTGGATATCAATGGAGTCTAAATCAGCCAGAAATTCTAAATTAGGCTCTAATATCTGGGCAATGGCTTCAATATCTAAATCTTGCGGAAAGTCGGGTAACAGATCCCTTAATTCAGCGTCATTAAAGCCATAACGAGAATGTGGTTTAATATCTCCATTGAGGAGCGAGCGCAAAACTGGTAAAAAGGTCTGAAGTTTTAACCATTGCTCAGGGGGTAAGCCGCCTGCAACTAAGGAACCTACGGTAGTATCAAAATCCTTCAACGTCACTTCAATTGAGTGAACAGGCTGAATGAGTGTACCGGCTTCTTCCCATATCCGCCCCACGGTGAAAGGCTGACCAGCAGCATTAGTTAACTCAACTGGGGTAGAGTCGGGATGCGCTCGAATTTGGGAGTAATTTTGAATGACCAGCCGCTTGTTGAAACGGAAGCCGAAACCCTCACCTGTGGCGAAACGGCACTGATTCTGATTGAGACAACCGTTGCAGATGGGGCTAATAGCACTTTCTTCAAAATCTAAACTACCAAAGTTTTTGTCACGGAATGCGCCAAATAACGGAGTGCGGCTACAGTTCCCAACAGTATCGGGAGTTTCAAGAGCTTTTGGCTGTAGGAGAAAATTAGCGCCCATTGGGGTTGTGCGGGTCTTGTCGATTTTTAAGCCATTGTGCCGCACTGGCAGGTCAACAAAGTTAGCCTCAATGGGTAAGGTGGATGGGTTTCTGTGGTTGGCATCCTCGTATATTAGTTTATCAATACCGAACATGGCAGCTGTCATTTGTCCGGCATTGTGAGATTTACCCAGCCCAGGATGGGAATTGTCTAAAATTTGCGTCCAGCCCTTGGAGATGGCTTCCACCCATGCGGCGATATGTTCTTCTGGTTGGCATTCAATGTAGATATCGCCTGTAAATTCGCTGCGGTGTGGGATATTACCCGGCTTGTAGATGATTATCTGCCGTCTTGGGGTGGTAATTTCGGTTGCTGGCTGTGGGGAAGTGGGTTCTGGCTTTGGTGATGCGGGTGTTGAAAATCCTTTAGCTGCTGAAACCAAAGGGGCTAGAGCCTGCTTTAATAAATTTTGGAAACTGGTTAAGTCTTCTCTTACTCGTCCCAATTCCCATTGCTCACGGCTAATCAGTCCTTTATGGGGCTGGAATGGTTCATACTGCCGTTGTGGAAAGCGAAAGCCGTACTGCTTGGCGATGTGAAACAGCGTGCCGATCGTAATTCCGCCACGCCGGAAACTGCGAATTTTGGCGCGAATGTTCCAGGTTGTACCTTTGATGGAAGGCGACCACTTTTCCGCAATGATTTCGGCTTCGGCTGCCCCGTAGTGGTTAACCAGTGCCATCAGTACTTGGCGGCATTCATCGTAATTGCCGCTACCTGGGGTGCGCGGTGGAATGAGTGAGAGTGCTTGTTGGATTAGCTGCTCAATGTCCCAGCCTTCAGTGTTGGAGATTTCGCGGAATTGTTGACGGCGTGACTCGATTTCTTGGATGCGCTGCTGGTATTCTTCTCTCTCTCTCTGGGCGATCGCAATTGCCTCAGTTACCCATTCTGTTGGTAAAGTGGCTTGGGGGTTGACTAGGAGAAATTCTGCTTCTGTGTTGCCGTAAAATACACGGCTGGCATCTTTACAAGCTGGATCATGAGGCAACTGCTGCATGAGGAAGCGCGTACAAGCTTCTACAGTATCAGCACCCTGAACATATTCGGGGAGAAGGAAAACCAACCGGAATTTATGCCAGTCTGGTTTATGACTGGCAGTAGTGTAAATTAAAGCACAGTGTTTTTTGATGAAGGGGTGAGCTAGCGCGGATTCAATGGTTAATTGGGGATCGTAAACCTTGATGGAATTTCCGTACTCGTCCAGTATTGGTTTGCCGTCCTCATCACGGGCAATCTTGGAATTATCAATGTCGAGCAGCAAACATTGAGAACCGATGACATTGGCCTTGCTCCGCCATGAACCGCCTAACAAGCCAGCACAGATGGCGTGACCTGCTTTAATATGTTGCTGGACATCAACTAGAGTGCCTTCTACATCAATAAAGTTGGCGGACAGCTTCTTAAAGTCCCAGTCTTTGTTTGTGCCACAAGTGTTGACAGCGAATTTAAACTGACTTTTTTGCAGTTCGTAGTTGCTATTAATCACGGATTTTTCCCTCAAATACTTTGGTTTTCAGTATTTGGAGGGGGTTATCGTGCTGCTACATCTTAATATCTATTGAATTCGCTGCGTTGCTTGAATTTGCCCAATTTTGGCTTTGAAAACAAAGATTTGATGACTTTTTTAGCCAAAATCTGCCAACAGAAGCACATGAAAGTTGCCACAGCTATCGATATAATAGTGTGAAGGCAGCACGGACTAAATCTCATTTCCAATCAGTGGTTTCTAGTGCCAACTTTTCTTCCACTGCTTTGGTTTGTTTGAGATCCCCTCTCCTGCTCCAGTAAATAGAATATGAGTTTAAATCTCGGATAAAGCGTCACTACCTAGTAGTGGCGCTTTTGTCCATTTATCTTTTGATACTGTTGTATATTTACCTCCGTTGTACGCTTCATTTCAGTACTTGCCTGATCTTACAGAACAATCGAACGCTTGACATCCAACTTCAATACGAATTATCCGTAACGTTACTTAACAAGTCTGCTTGATGGTGGTTGTACGTTGGGGTGGTAGTCTTCTGGAGTTTCAGTCATATATTGCCCTTAGTTTTCTTGGTTTTCTCTTCAGGCTTGCTTCCTTCTGAGTTAGTCCTTCCGCCCTCTATTTCATCAAGATATTTTTGCAGTGCCTTTTCTACAACTTCTGAAATTGTAGTTTCTGTAGATGCAACAAAAACACGAAGCCTTCGGGCTAAGTCTCTCTTGACCAGTCCTGTAACACGAGAATAATCAGGGTTTTCTCTCCTGCCCAAATCATCAGTCTCAATAGTTTGCTCTACCATTCTCCCACGATATTTTTAAAACATTTTTGTGTTCACCCGTTATAACGGGTGAACGTTAGTCTATAATATCATCATCAAGCCAAAAAATGCCACCCAACAAAGGCAAGAGAAGCCGGAAAGTGATGCTATGGCTTGCCCCTAACTGGATATCTGGATTTGTCTAGATTTAGCTAAAAATCAACGCCAAGCCAGAAATATTAAGACTTTTACCAATTATCTGAACCATGACAACCACATACACCGATGCCAAAAATTGGCTCGTTCAGGCTAACTTGCTTGCCAATTCTGGGTTAAACACCCTCATTGCAGGTAAAGACCCTGGTGCTGGGTATGGAAAGGCAACCTATGGTGATTTTTGCATCATGATGCCTGCCGTATACTCAGTAGTTCGCAATCGCAACATCCATCTTCACGAAACAATTTCTAAAGATGGGGCATGGGTGCGTTATATGGAAGGGTCACGCCTTGACTTAAAAGACGTTCAATTTTTTTGGGGAAGTGCAGCGCTTTCCCAAGCTGACCATATCCTACTTCATGAGGACAAAGCCAAAAAAGCAGAACTGGCATTAGAAAGCATCCTTGCAGACTTAGCAGTTCTCAATATTTCCGATGGCATGAAACTAGAAATTAGTTTGAGCAACCACAACCCGGAACGCTGGGGTGGAGAAATCAAGCGCAGAGTCCAAGGTATTCACACCTTCCAGCACAAACATCCTGTTAATCGAGAAATTGTCACCAAAACAGTAGAAATTGTAGTCACAGGCATTTATCCCGAAGGGTTTGGCAGCATAGCTCATTGCTTATTTGGTGAACCAACCCTAGCCCTAGAAGAATCAGAAATTGCCATTGCCCTTGATATTGGTTCATCAACTTGGCTAATTACCGTATTTAACGGCAATGGTGCAGTCATAGACCGCCATCTAATTGAAGGTGGATGCGGTGAATTGCACTCAATGATTGCAGAAGCATTAGACAAGAGAAACGACAAAGTAAGTCTGCTGTCAAAAGATGTCAAACACTCATCTTCTTTAGTGAACCGAGGGATTTTAGAAGGAACTTTAACTTATGGAGGTAATCACCTTACAGGCAAGAATTTTGAGGTTGAATACAGCCAATGTCTTGATGATTGGTGGGCTACAAGAATTGAGAAATTTGCTAACTTTGTCACCTCTGGTAATTACCTAGATAGAGCTAAATACCTTGTCGCTTGGGGTGGTGGTGTTTCACTGCCAGTAGTGGATCAAAATCTTGCGTCTTTGGGCTTCGTGGTCTTACCAAATCCTCAATTCATCAATGCGTTTGGACTGAAGTTATTAACAGAAATATCGACAGGAGTATAAACAAGTGGCTGATAAAACGTCATACGAATCTCGGCGTATAACCATTTCTTACTTAGCAGTTGAGGAACTGTGCCAGATGTTCAATATCCCTGCTGATGCGCCAACACAAGCCCTAAGTGCAGCAGTAGAAAAGCTCATTTTTCAGGGTGGTGTCAATTTACAAACACTACCAAAAAATCAAAATCAGGCATCTACACCAACAGCAATTCAGCCCAATAAAGCAGGAATAGCCTCTATGGTCAGTCAGTTTAAGGGAGTCGCTTCATGAACAACCTAAATAGAGTGTATGACTCAACTTTACTTACAAGGATCGAAGGTTTACCAAATCGACCGAACACTGTATCAGTACCGCTATAAAACAGGCACGATCCAAGCACCACAATACATCTTTCGTCCACTAGCAGGACAACGAAAGAAAGCGGATTTGAAGCTTAATCACAAAGCTTTAACTACTCGTTGTTATGAAGTTGAGGGGGCAAAAATAAATAGTTCCGTACTAAGTCAAGAATCATTGCAGTTATCAATATTTTGATGAGGTGAATTATGCAGAATCAACCACTACCAGAATTGATTGCACAAGCCCAACAATTACTCACCCAAATCAGGCAGCATCCGCAATTTTTAGCACTGCAAATTGATGCAGATGTCACGATAGGCGATGTTACCCAATTTCTCAACGCGCTGGGGTGGGAAGCGACAGCCTGTGCTGTGGATGTATCGAAAGAAGGCTTTTTTCAGTAATGGGGAGAGCGATCGCATCCGCCGGCAAGCTAGCAATCGCCCTACCTTGGTGTCTACCGCCGCATAACGATAAACGACATAAGGATTGTAAATCATGACGAAACCATTAGGCTATTACTGCGCTCTAACACCTGGAGATGGAACCTATCTGGACTGGTTGCAAGATACTTATGGTTCTTGCCTTGAAGGGATTAATCGCATCGAAAAACTGCATTTTTTGAAAGCGATAACTGAAAACTTAATCGCTACTGAAATTGCTACACAGGGACAATATTTACTGTCAGAATCGGCTGACACTATCCAAAAACTTCAAGAGGATTTGTATCAGTACACGCCAATAGGCGACCACTTGGGACTAGCGGAAGCAATCATTAATCAATTAAAAACTCAACAATGAAGTACCAAAAACAAGCCATGCTGGGGCTAATGGGTTTGGGTTTAATTGCTGCACCTATGTTCATTAAACTGCCTCAGCAGTTCTACACTTTCTCTGCTGTGTCGAACTTAGAAGCTAGAGAATCTGTTGAACGCTCACGCATAGAACAACGTAAATTAACCAGCGACAAACTCAACTCTACTGGCATATTACCGACCAGTTTAAAACTCAGAATTAGAGGCTATTTAGACAACCCAAAACGCAACCCAAGACCAGACACCAGCTATTACCAAGAGGATGAACTAGTTTATGTTTATGACTCAGGAGGTCGCTGTATAGGGCAGATAGCAGAACGCCGTTGGCTTTGGAAGTATCACTACAAAAATGTCTGCAATCTCTCACCCCAATTGGAGAATAATAAATCATGAAAAGTGCAGAATATAAGCCGCCAAATAATTCAAACTCGACAGCTGCAACTTCCCCAAAAACTAGCAACAAAAGAGTCACTAATTACGCTGAAATCTTAGCGCAATGGATTGTTGATATCATTGCCCTGCCCGTGACCTTCATTACCCACATCTTCGTCCAGTTTGTTACCCCAGGCTCATCAGGCACAAAAATACTCGGCGCAATGGGGTTCTTCCTTGGCACACTCCTCAGTTCTGATGGAATTTGGCAGACCCTCTTTCAAGGCATTCCGATGTTTTCCTGGTTTGAAACAACTTGGATTGGCTGGTTTGGCTGGCTAACGCTACCGTTTAATCTATTTTTCTGGCTTTCACTTGGCATATCGGCTTTAGTTCAGGTAATGGAAGCCCGGAGCTTACGGGGTAAACGCCCAGACCAAGCCAAAGCCGAGTTTGAAGAATCCAAACAGTACACCCTAAGTAGCAAGCCGAGTGCAAACATTGACCTGACTACCGCACTGTGGCGTGACTATAAGGTTGCAGGCATGAAAGAACGCCATGCTGGAGGGGCAATTGCACTGTTTTTTTGGATCTTCGATTTAACCACAACCTTTGTAGGTCGCAATCCCTTCGCTTACACCGACCCTGGCCAAATTTTGGGGTGTTTAGCTTATAACTTCACCACGATGATGGCAGGCGAAATCGGTTACACAATCTGGCGATTGACTAAATAAGTAAGCAATTCATAGCCCTCTACCTGCAAGGGTGGAGGGTTTTTAGTTGGAGAATAACTATGGAATTTTCACCCGATATTCATCAACCAGTACCGCAACTTGCCACAAAGGAAACTGCCTCACTGAGGGCTGACTATCCCTGCATTGAACATTTGGAAGCGGGTAACATCGCCCCTTGGCTAGTAGAAAGGCTGGATCAATTATTGGTTCGTGCCAAAACTGAAAGGGCAGGGATGAACCTAGCTAAATGCGTCACTCTAGCAACGGCATCAATTGGGGCTGTTTGTTATGCCACCTCTCCACTAGCCCCCATCGGTGCCCTAGTTGCGGGTCTGGGTTACGCTTGGTCAGTGGTACAAGATATGACCGATTCCCACTGCTTTGCTCCCATTCCCTTTGTGCGGGGTAACTTCCTAGAATTTCTCTCAGCAATGGGTGACAGCGAAGCAAGAGCCGAATGGTTGAATGGCTCGAATGAAATTGTGGATTTAATGAACCACCTTACACCCACAGAGCGTAGTGAATTTGTGATGCTGCGGCAGTACACCAACACTCTCACCGATTTTCTCACGAGTGTAGAAGCAGGCAAGCGGTTCTATGCTTACAGGTGGCTGCTGGACAATTTCACCACTTACAGAGGTGCATTTCCTACTGTTGAGCAGTTGTGCAAACATTTGGCGCAGGTGGCCCCTGACCCCAGAATTAACCATGCACAAGTGACTCTCATTCAGGAACAATCCCAACTGCCACAACCAAAGCTGCCTTCACCCAAGTTTGTTGAACTGCCACAACCGCATTTTGTCCAGTTGCCCAGTCCCCCAAAGACTGAACCTGCTGCACAGGCAATAGCACCAGATATTCAAACGGTGTTAGCACTGCCACTACACCACCGAGCGATCGCAATTATCGATGCACTAACCAACAGTGGTTTTGATATCGCTAAGTGCATTCGTGACCAAATAACCGTGATTGCAGGTAATCAGCGAGGTGGTAAGGGGACATTAATGGCGATTTTAGCCATTTTAAGCAAGGCACTGGAGCCAAATACTAAGATTCATTACTTTACTGCCGGTTCGGACATCTACCCGTTTGCCTGCCATCGCCTAGTGTGCAGACTGAGTTACCCCCTATTGGAGGGTGCAAAGGCTGATGCTATTGTTGCCAGCGATTTGTACCAATATCTCAGGGAAATGGACAACGCCGCCCAAAATAGTTACACAGACATTATTTTGGTGATTGATGAAGCTGTGGCTTTGTCTGACTATCTCAGTGATGAGCAGAAGCAATGGATCATTCGCTTCCTGTTCACTCGTGCCAGCAAGAAGGGCGCTCAAATTTTCGTTGTGTTGCATGGAAAGAATCTTACTTCTTGGGTGGGGACGAAAAACACCGCAGGTTTTGGCGATACTTTCAAAACTGGGGCTACTTTCATTGGCTGTGAAGCCACGAGTAAAAAGCTGTCTCCACTCAAGTCAATCTCACTCGCAACTGGGCGTTACTTTCTGGCAGAAATAGACAGTTTTGATAAGGCGATCGCACAGGGTGAAATCGGCACGATTCCAGACTGGCTCAAAACTGAGGTTAATCCCCATTCTGGGCAACCAGATCCGGCGCGAACACTGCTTGTTTATTTTCCTGAGTTGAAAAGTGATTCCCCGGCTTTGGCTGATTCTGTACCAAGCAGCGATCAGCCACCGGATGAGTTTTTGAATCAGGCCAGAGCATGGATTAATGACAATTGGGTGATACCAGATGCTCCTCCGCCCACTTTCCCCCCAACAAAGAGCGATACCGACCGATACCAACCGACTGATAAGGCTTCTGAGCTTTTGGAATCGTCAGGAATCGATACTGGAAACGATACCGGAATCAGTGATACCACCCCAGAAATCGGTGATTTTAATACTCTTGCTGATGATACCGTCAAGGATACTGACCGTCGCTATACTCCTGCTTTCCTGACGAGTGAACAATTGGTTGGCATCGTCAAGCAGATGGTTGATAAGAAGATGTCGCAAACCCAAATCATCCAATCTTTATGGGGAGTGGAGAAAAACGGTAAGGGCTGGAAGCAGGCTTACACCGAATATAAAGAACTGTTCCCATGAGTTATGTTGAACAGTTAATAACTAATACCCCTACTAAAGCTAGGGGTTTCTTGCTTTCGCTCCCGGATTAAGAGGGGATTTCTTTTGATGTTAATTGCTGATTGAGTAAAAAGCTAATTCACTGACAATTATATCTGTAAATATCAAATGCTAACTGGCTATTAAAAGCCACGATGAAAACCAAAAAGCCATTTAATTACTTTTCCGATACAAAAACCTATACCTAAAAATATAATTAAATTATTCAGGTATGTGGAGGTTATGGGGATGGAATTAGGTATACCCCGAAGTGGGATTGTTACAATAGGAAAAGCAAACAAAAATAAAAAACTCTTACGGTTAAAAGCTGCTGATACTCCTAATGCAAGAAAAATAAAAAGCCAAAATGTGTTTATTAAGTTAGCTAGAGCTAGAAAAGGTTGTAATACATTAGTTATAGAAGTCATAATTTAATCTTTAAGATTTTAAGATATATATTTTTTCAATGTTTACTTAGTTGTAGTATTTTATAAGTATTAACCAAAAATAATAATAGTGTATATACGTAAACAATGAATTTACTATGCAAATTAAGGATAAAATTAATAGTGAATAAGCAGCAAAATTACGGTTGTTTTAGTGAAACGAGACTCCATTTATTACCAAATTTTTAAACGCTTTCCTGCGTTAATTTTTGAACTCGTTGATGACCGTCCCCAGCAGGCGCAGAATTATCGATTTGAGTCAGTTGAGGTGAAAGAAACCTCTTTTCGCATTGATGGTGTCTTTTTACCTCCAGAGGGTGCAACACCCAGGATTATCTTTTTTGCAGAAGTTCAATTTCAGAAAGATGAAGGTTTGTATCATCGGTTTTTTACCGAATCAATAATGTATTTGAACCGGAATCGGTCTTTCTACGATGACTGGTACTGTGTGGTAATTTTCCCGGATCGCAGTTTGGAACCAAGTGATACAAGAACTCATCGAATGTTTTTAAACAGCGACCAAGTGCAGCGCATTTATTTGGATGAGTTAGGTACTCCAGATACTCTGCCAATTGGCATCAATTTAATGCAGTTAACAATTGCATCTTCTGAATCGATGGCTTCGCAAGCCAAGCAATTAATTGAGCGAGTACAATTAGAGTCAACTGGCACACTGCCAAAAAACGAGATAATAGATATTATTACGACAATTGCCGTTTACAAGTTTTCTTCGTTAAGTAGAGAGGAAGTGGAAGCGATGCTGGGACTAACTTTAGAGGAAACGAGGGTTTATCGGGAAGCGAAAGCCGAGGGTGAAGAAAAAATATTGAAAGCAGCTGTCCCCCTGTTACTAAAAACAGGAATGAGTATAGAACAGATTGCTCAACAACTTAATGTTGATGTAGAAGCTGTCCGGCTGGCTGCTATTGAGAACACGGAGGAGTAAGCACACGGGAGATTGGCGTTTACAAGTTTTTGTAAGTTTTGCCGTGAAGACTTAGAAACCATACTCTTACTGAACATTGAAGAAACACGAATCTACCGAGACTTGGAACGTCAAACCTTTCTTAAAAGCAGCAGCACGCATGAGTGAGCATGGGTTACAGCATCTTGGAAACTGAAAGTCTACTCATCCTAGTTACCGATAATTTATCTGTAACTACTGTATCTTTAACTCAAATCTTTCGTAGTGATTGCCCTTCCATCCTCCCCTATAGCGATATAACAGTTTCAGCAGACTCGCCCTGCGCGTGACGAGAACGAAGATGTAAGGTAATTTCTGTATCGAGTCGTTTGAGGAAAATGAGGAGTTTGCCCTCACTGAACCGTTGAAACTCTCCTTTCATTAGATGAGAGACTTCTGGCTGCGGAATGCCAAGAAGTTTGCTGATTTCTCGCTGTTTCAGGTTGCGTTGTTTCAAAAGGCGCAGTACCTGAATCCCTATCTTGCCCCGCATCAAAAGTTCCGAAGCATCATTTAAACCAAGGTCAGCGAATACGTTGCCACTGCTCTCTTCCAAAACGTCCCTTTTATATGAAATTTCTTATAAAACCTGTCAGACAATAGCATGAAATGTTCCCTGCACCACAAGAGAGGTAAATTTTATTTACAGTTGTTTTCCCTCTACACCATGTCTAGACACTGGTGCAGAGAAAATTGATATCGGTTTTGATAGCAACGATTGATCAACCAGAGGTACAGAAGCGAGTATAGACAGCTGAGAAAGCCGCAACATCAGCAGATTCTATTGGTGTGGATTAGACCTGTTTTTGGTCATCGCGCTATAAGCATAAGCAAGTTTTATCAGCAAACGTCAGAATGCGGGTTGTAGCGTTGGGAATTGATAAGCAGGAATTAAGTGCGTCCGTTGGGTTCAACTCGGCCACGAAAGATATACGATTGTGGGCTAATACATTGTGTTATTGCAGTTTGTGGGAATAATTAAGTCTTGTGATAAAGCCGATCAACAACTCGCTTAACGCTATTAGGGTGCCACTGTCTACCAAGTTTGGTTTTGTATCCATTCATATTCATCCACTTAGAAATTGCCCCAAAAGACTTACCAGATTTATGGTGCTTGCGGATAGCTTCAATTGCGTCTAATTCTTCCAGATCAGGAATTAATTCACCATCAACAGCCTTCTGACCAAAGGCGGGAGCGCCATAAGCATAACCACCGTTGTCGGCTTTGGCACGTCTACCGCCTTGGGTACGCTCGTTGATAATATCTCTCTCCAACTTGGCGACCGCAGACATGACAGTGAGAATCATGTAACCCTGCGG
>NZ_CP063794.1 GCF_025860405.1 Tolypothrix sp. PCC 7712
GACGAGCCGGACAGTACATTCTTGCAAAAAGGCTATAACTTCCTTTACGGCGATAAAAAATGGATTTGTGCCGATGGCAAGCTTTATTACTGGGATGGCACACACTACAAACACTCACCTGATGCAGTTGAGCGGCCGCGGATTACGAGTTATTGCAATACCTTTCCAGTTGTTAAGAAAACTGGCACCGAGTATGTCATCACCTATCCCTACGCCAAACCCAGTAAGGTAAAAGAATTGCTGGAGTGGGTGAAGCTGCGAGTCGAAATTGACTCGCAATTACTCAACCCCCCAGGGGTGAACTGTACCAATGGCGTGTTAAGTGTTAGTTGGGCAATAGGACAACCAATGCCTGTCTTAGAAAAACACAACCCAGACAAACACTTTTTTACCTATGAGCCATTGGTAAAATATGACCCCCTTGCCGACCCCCAACATTGCGATCGCTTGCTGCAATGTTTAGACTCGCCCCAACAACAAATTTTATTAAGAAACCTGGGAGCCAGTCTTGATTTAGCCGAAGTCCGCAAGCGTCGGGGACGAGAAACGAAGCTATTACTGGCTTGTGGATTGGGTGCCAATGGTAAAGATTCCATCCGGCAGGTAGTATCTATCATCTACGGTCATCAAGGCATGACTAGTTGTTCCTTAGCTGACTTCGCTGCCTATGATGAAGGACGGAAATTTGCCTTAGCTCCCCTAGTCAACAGCCGAGTGAACTGGGCTTCTGAAAATCCACAGACAGCAAGACTAGATAAAATTCAATCACTTAAACTCTTTGCTACTGGTAACGTCTTACACTCAGAGCGCAAGGGCAAAGACCACATCGAATTTAACCCCAATGCCATCGGCATCTTCAACTTAAATGATACCCCGTCGATGCACGGCACAATTCAAGCGATTCTCGACCGCATCGCCGCCCTAATTTTTGACAAAACATTTAAATCTCATCCAGACCCCAACAACCCCAAAGAATTACTAGCAGACCCCCGGTTCGCTTATGATTTGGATTTTGTGCGGGAATGTGTCGCCCCGGCATTTTTAAATAAGATGATTGCTGGACTCCAGGCATTAATTGCAGAAGGCATTGACTACAGCTGCACTCAACAAGCTTTGGAGGAAATTCAAGCAGAAAATTCTCACCTGTTCCAATTCTGTAAAGATACAGGACTGGGCTACAAGGCTTCGGGGATTGTCACAGCATTTGATATTTGGCAACACCTAGAAAATTGGTACATCGATAACGGCACTTTGTCCTTTGAGGAATCCAGCAATGGCAAGGTGAAAGCGATTTGGCAGGAACAGTCCAAGCCAAGTGATAAAACTGTCAAGGCGATTAACCAAGTCATCGCCAGATTTAAAACATTATTCCCCAAAGCCAAGTTAGTTACTGTTCCCCACCCATCGGGTAAGCGGAAGTTACAAGCACTGCAAGGAATTAGTTTTGGTAATGTGCCAATGTCAACAACTGGCACAGCCATAGCAATAAGTGAAAATTCCACAGCAGATCCACCCCAATCGCCACACCACCAAAGCCAGATAAATCAAGACCTCCACACCACCCACACCAGTTATGAGGAGTTAAAGCCAGAAAATCAAAATCATCAACAAGACGTAAATTCCAACTCTGAATCAAAATCAGATATTCACTCCAATGTAAATTCAAAAAATGAAGTAGACCCCGCTAAACAGGTGTGGGTGGTGTGCGATGACGCAGCATCAAGCACTACAGCCGATAAAGGTGGTGTGGAATCTGCTGTGGCGACTGACGTTATTGCTATGCAAAACAGCTTATTGACAATAGAAGCCGAAATTAGGCAAGCGATGGATGATTTAGCACGAGTTTGGCAATCCGGGGATGCGGCGGTGGCAGCAGTGTTAAAGTTTTGTCAACAGGAAGTTATTGAAGGGATATTCCGGCAATGCACGACTGAGCAAGTTGACTATATGAAATACTGCTTACAGTTCCATGTGTAGAGTGAATCAATTTTGGATTTTAGATTTTGGATTTTAGATTAACTAAAAGTAATCCAAAATTTAAAATTTACAATCTAAAATTTGGTGGTGCGTGGATGTGTAGATTTATTCCCCGAATGAATTCGCAAGGCGAAGAGCAGTGCGCGAGCTTAACTTATGGATCTTCAATCCAAAATTTAAAATCTAAAATTCGGTGAGGAATATTTAACCGTAGCGATAAATAAAAGTCACTCTACAAAATTATGCAGAAATTTTGATGATTGCCTTGGTAATCAATGCCTAATCGGTGGCGACAACAAAAACTGCATAACCCCCACCCGGCTCAGAACTATATAACGGTAAGCCATCAAATAGTGGTGGAATTGCGGTTAAGTTATCCCAAAATTTAGCCTCATTCACCAAAAATTTAGGATTTTGATGATTCAAAAGGCTTAATTTAATTACTTAAGCTCCATGATTCTCCTGCCCAGCCTTAAATTTATAATTCATCCTTTCGGTATGCGCGTTCCCAACATTGGTCTGAGTTTCCTTGCCCTAGTTATCGCCACTGCTTCCACGCCGATAAGTTTTAGCCTTTCTGCAGCACCAGGAGAGTTAAGAGTTCTGGCGCAAACGCCACAGGCGCGGAAGGCGGAAGCAGATAGATTGTTTAATCAAGGTATTAAGCAGCATCAAACCAGTCAATGGAAAGCAGCATTGCAGTCTTGGCAACAAGCACTCTCTATCTACCGGGATATTAAAGACCGTCAAAGTGAAGGGAAAGCACTCTTGAATCTCGGTGGTGCCTACCTTTCCTTGGGAGACTACCCTAAAGCCATTGACTACTTACAACAATCGTTGGCAATTGCACGCTCTATTCAAGACCGTCAAAGTGAGGGGAAAGCACTCTTGAATCTCGGTGGTGCCTACTATTCTTTGGGAGACTACCCTAAAGCCATTGACTACTTACAACAATCGTTGGCAATTGCACGCTCTATTCAAGACCGTCAAAGTGAGGGTGGCGCACTGGGAAATATCGGTGGTGTCTACTATTCTTTGGGAGACTACCCTAAAGCCATTGACTACTTACAACAATCGTTGGCAATTGCACGCTCTATTCAAGACCGTGAAAGTGAAGGTGCAGTACTGGGAAATCTCGGTGCTGCCTACTATTTCTTGGGAGACTATCCTAAAGTCATTGACTACCAAAAACAAAGCTTGGCTCTAGCACGCGAAATCAAAAATCGTCAAGGTGAGGGTGGAGCACTCTTGAATCTCGGTACTGCCTACAATTCCTTGGGAGACTACTCTAAAGCCATTGACTACTTACAACAATCGTTGGTGATCGCACGGGAAATAAAAGACCGTCGAGGTGAGGGTAATGCACTGGGAAGTCTAGGTGGTGCCTACAATTCCTTGGGAGACTACTCTAAAGCCATTGACTACTTACAACAATCGTTGGTGATCGCACGGGAAATAAAAGACCGTCAAGGTGAGGGTAATGCACTGGGAAGTCTAGGTGGTGCCTACTATTCCTTGGGAGACTACTCTAAAGCCATTGACTACCATCAACAATACTTGGTGATCGCACGGGAAATAAAAGACCGTCAAGGTGAGGTTAATGCACTGGGTAATCTCGGCAATGCCTACAATTCCTTGGGAGACTACCCTAAAGCCATTGACTACTATCAACAAAGCTTGGCTCTAGCACGCTCTATTCAAAACCGTCAAAGTGAGGGTATTGCACTCTTGAATCTCGGTGCTGCCTACAATTCCTTGGGAGACTACCCTAAAACCATTGACTACTTACAACAATCGTTGGCAATTGCACGCTCTATTCAAGACCGTCAAGGTGAGGGTATTGCACTAAACAATCTAGGAGTTGCTTACTACAAACAAGGCAATCTTGCTTTAGCAGAGAGTACCTTAATAGTAGGCATGAAAGTTTACGAATCTCTCAGAGGTCGAGACTTAAAGGATGGTGAGAAAGTCTCAATTTTTGAAACGCAAAGCAACACCTATCGCACTTTACAACAAGTCCTCATTGCCCAAAATAAAACTGATGCTGCTTTAGAAATATCCGAACGCGGACGGGGACGTGCTTTTGTGGAGTTACTTGCTTCTCGCTTATCGGCTAACTCTAAAGAACAATTTCCCACCCCACCAAAAATTGCAGAGATTAAACAAATTGCCAAATCACAAAATACCACTGTCGTTGAATATTCAATTATTTATGATGATTTCAAAATTCAGGATAAACAAGAATGGAAAGAATCAGAACTCTACATTTGGGTAATCAAACCCACGGGTGAAGTTAGCTTCCGCAAAGCTGACCTCAAACCTTTATGGCAAAAAGATAAGACAACTTTAGATGAATTAGTCACCCAAAGCCGCCAGTCAATCGGTGTCAGAGGTCGGGGAATTAAAGTAACTCACAACCCCAATGCACCCAAAGGTAAAAACCGCTTCAAACAACTGCATGAATTACTCATTAATCCTATTGCTGACCTTCTTCCTAAAAACCCTGATGAGCGAGTAACATTTATACCGCAATCATCTTTATTCCTCGTTCCCTTCGCCGCGTTACAAGATGAGCAAGGTAAATATTTAATTGAAAAACACACTATCCTCACTGCCCCAGCAATTCAGGTTTTAGATTTAACTCGCAAACAAAGACAACAAGTTAAAGGTAATCAAGCTTTAGTTATGGGCAATCCTATCATGCCCAGCGTTGCCCCCAAAATTGGTGAAGCACCACAACAATTAACTCCGTTACCGGGTGCGGAGACCGAAGCAAAAGAAATAGCCCAACTGTTAAATACCAAAGCGATTACAGGTAAAGATGCAACCAAAGCCGCTTTCATTCAAAGATTACCGCAAGCCAGATTTATTCATCTAGCTACCCACGGACTACTTGATGATTTTAAAGGTTTGGGTGTCCCCGGTGCTGTCGCTCTCGCCCCGGATGGTAAGGATGATGGCTTGCTAACTGCGAATGAAATAATAGATTTAAAAATTAACGCTGAATTAGTTGTATTAAGTGCTTGCGATACCGCCCAAGGTAAACTCACAGGTGATGGTGTAATTGGTTTATCTCGCGCATTAATTTCTGCGGGTGCGCCCAGTGTCGTCGTAACTTTGTGGTCAATTCCCGATAGCCCTTCCGCATTATTGATGGGGGAATTTTACCGCCAGTTACAGAAGAATCCTGATAAAGCCCAAGCACTACGCCAAGCGATGTTGGTGACGATGAAACAGCATCCTAGTCCAAGTAACTGGGCTGCATTTACCCTGATTGGCGAGGCGAATTAATGCAGACTACGCTCTACCAAGTTGAGGGGAAGTTGTAATGGTGACAAACATTTTTAGCTATCTATTATTCATACTCAATTGCCGATTCTCCAAGAGTAACGCTATCACTCCGTTTTAGTGAAACGGGATTATAGTAGGGTGTCCGACGAGATACGGATAACCACTCAAGCTCTTGGCTCTCAACTACAAAACAACTACAAATCACCTACAAAAATCCTTGCCTTATAGAGTAAAAGTCCAAAAAAAATTCCCAAAAAAGTGATACTTCGTCCCCAAAGTTTCCCATAATCTTCCATATTCAGGGCAAGTATTTCCCTAAATATCCCAAAAAAAGTGACTTAAAGGAAAATAAAATCAGGTTTTTCAAGCTTATTGACACTATTCTCAATAAGCTTGACTTAAATCATCTTCAAGCTTCCCAAATTTTCCCAAACTTCTCCCAAAAGTTGTCATTAATTTCCCAAACTTTTCCATGAATTGGTTGGTTTTTGAATTCTTGGGAGAGACTTGACCCTGCCAAAAAATTTCGCACAGTACGCCAAATTTTGGGAGCAAGTTTTTGAGTCAAAAATAATTTTAGAAAAATAGAAATCAAAAATATACTACCAAAAGCTACATTTGTACTACAAGATGAGCCAATGGTTTAGAACTTCAAATCATTGATGAACCTTTAGAGTATTTTGAGTGGCGATAGTTGAAGAAGGCAAGAGGCAGAGGGCAGTCCCAATGAAACAAGTTTCATCGCCAAATATGAAAGAGTTTTTCTCCAAGAGCTTCCCCCGCTACAAAAGCTCTGTTATCTCACCTTCTCAAGCCGCGACGCGGTTGTGGTGAGGGCTGTCGAGAAATAGATAACCTAGCTTGAAGTTGCTGTTGTTTGAGTTCTATCTCATCTTTAATACTCATCAATCGTGACTGTAACTCAGGAGATTTAAGTATCTGTGCCATAGTCTTCATTTCAACAGTCTGCTGCTCTTTCTCCCAAGAATCATGATTTTCTCGCCTTGTTTCATAGTCCTGAATTTTTAACTGAAGCTGGTGTTTATGCGTAACTAATTCTTTAATAGTTCCGATAGTTTGCAATTGCTGCTCTAAAGCGTCATTGTACTTATTACTCAACTGATGAAGCGGAAAAAGCTCCATTGTTCTAATAGCTTTCTCTTGATAAGCGTGTTTTAACCACAAACTATCAATTTGCGGCTGAAGCTGACTAATTTCGCTTTCAATAGCTTCCCTATTAATAGGTATTGGGACTTGAGCCAGTTGTTGATCAAAATATTCCTTGACCGCTTGTTCTAAGTACAGTAATTCTCGGTTAGTTAGTGCATCAATGGCCTTCTTAAACGCCATTTGAGTTAATTGACCACTAAAACGTTGTAGCAGCAGTTGTTTACGCTCAAAGTCGCTTAACTTTTTAGGTGGTGCAGGTGAAGCATGACGCTGTTGATTATTGTTATCCCGCCATGCTTTGAGAGTAGATGCTTCCGAATATGCTTTCTCGTATGCCAAAGCCCCTTGAGCCACAATTAAATCATCAACGCCTTTAGAAGGCCCCGGTAATGTCACCACACTGACGGATGCTCCCTGTTCCTCAAGCAGCCGCCCAGTGCGCGAGATAGCAATCTCTATATTTCGTTGAGTTTCAGGTCGCGTCTCATAGTCAAAGCAGAAAGTAATTTCCCGTTCTGGTGTGGCGAAAACAGCTAACTCGTCCATGAGCCTAGCTTTCATCTTTTCCCTCTTCTCATCCTTACTACGATAACCTGCGTAAATCCCAGGCAGTCCAATGGCAGGGTGTCCCTGACTTAACAAACTGGCTGCTTTCTTCGCTCCCTCGGTGATAGTCACTGGGAGATTATGCCTCCAAACACAGTACCAAAATCCCGATACGCGATCGCTTTCGCTGGGTTGTACCCCAAATTTTTCATAAATGCGATCAGCAATGTCATCAGGCACATCTAATAAGAAAATACTCAGTTCAGTTTTTGGTGGATGCTCATATTTAATAAATTTGCCGGGTTTATCAGCTTTTTGTCTTGGGTTATTGGGCTTATAGCATCCCCATAACTTCCTATCAGGTTTATCTCCAGGCTGTAGATTAGCAAAGGATTTGGGATTAACGCCAGCATCACACCACCAGCCGCCTGATTCAATATGAGTATACTTACTCATAAAGTCAGACGATAACTTACCTGTATTAGTGCGTGGCAGTCGGTCGCTGTACATGAGATATTCCCAAGCTTCATGCTCCCAATCGAGAGTTTGATGCAGACTTTTGAAGTTGCGGGTAGCAATTTCCGGGTGAATGGCACTGTCTTCTACCAATTCTCGCAAATGTTGAGAATCAAGTCGTTCTGGGGCTTCACCCACATTACTCGGAGTCCAAAATGCGACCTTTGGCTGTACTGAAGTGGGAACTGGTTTTTTAATAACAGGCGATTGAGTAAAAGGCTCTTGGGCGGAGGGGCTCTTGGGCAGAGGCGCTGGGGCGTTGGGACGCTGAGGGGAAGGACTGGGCAGAGGAGAAGGAGTGGGCAGGGGAATAGAGGGGTAAGGGGGCAAAGGGGAAGACTCAGTATAAAATTGCTCCTCTGCTCCAGAGATCCTCCGCTCAAGAGCCTCAACCTCTCGCTCCTCTGCTCCTGGGCTTCTAGCTACAATCACAGCATTTGCAACCGTTTCTTTTTCAGACTTTGACTGGTGTAGCTTGGCTAACTCCTTCTGTCGCAGCACAGAGAGCGCATTTTCCTTAGCCCTACTCGACTGTGCCAAGGCTAGTAAACTATCTTTATCTTCCGTATAAAGTTTCAAGTCATACCTAGCACGGCTAACCGCAACATAAAAGCTTTCCTGCCCAATGGTATGGTCAGCAGCTATTAGTACTCTATCGGCAGTTTTACCTTGACTACTATATGTAGTGCTGACAATTGCATAATCTAGGTGTTGCGCTTGTTGCAGGTTGATAAATTCAGTTTGACCGCTATCTAAATACTGAATTTGAGCGTTATTACTGTCAATGGCAGTAACAACAAACTCTTGACCGTTGCGCCGTCCCAATTGTCGGTCGTTTTTCGTCCAGCGTAAGCGATCGCCCTCGGCAATTTCAATTTTTTCATGCTGGTAAACAGCCTTATCAAATCCTGTATCAACTTGATAATACTTACCATCACTAGCTAGAAGCGTTAGCCCATCACTGTCCTTACCCACCACAGAATAAAGCTGGCCTTTCTCCAACCCCCGGCGCTTATAACTGCGGGTGGGCATGACCATATCACCCAACTCAAAGTTGTGGGTGTAGCGCATTTGTACCGAAGTCAGGTCTTTGGCTTGCAGTTGAGTGATGGTGGTTGCAGTTCCTAAACTGCCTTCAGCTTTTAAATGCTCCCTCAGCGCTTGGGTGATTGCCAAACGCTCCTTATTTGTGCCAGCTAATACCAGTGTCCGCGCTCGTTTAGAGGGTGTGGCTGTTATATAGTCATGGGCGATCGCCTCAATTTTGGATTCTGGAGTTACAGTCTGGATATAACCATTTTCATCCAAGCGTGAAAATCCCTCTTGAATCCGACCTTCTGCCACCAGGTCTACTGCCAATTTCAGTTTCGGCGCACGTTGTCTATTGGAACAGTTTAAGTAGCTGGTTTTGATTCCCGCCTGTTGCAGCGACTTAAAAGGATTACCCGCTAAGACAGCTGATAACTGTTTTGTGTCTCCCACTAACAACAACCTGGCTTGCTCCAAGGCTGCCCGTTCTAAAAGAGCGATTGCATCTTTAGCACTGAGTAACCCAGCTTCATCCACTACCCATATCTGATTTGGTTCAATTTCTTGGGGTGGTTCAGAGACCAACAATCTAGCAACTGTTTCGGCTTGAATATCTAACTCTTGACTCAGGACTTTAGCCGCCATCGAACTGGGGGCAAAGCCTTTGATACTGTAGCCCGATGCAGTGGCGATTTTCTTCAACTCATTGAGGGCGAAAGTTTTACCAGCACCAGCTACCCCTTGCCATGCCGTAAATTGGTCTGTTGTGGTTGCTGCATCTAGTACCGCTCGACGCTGATCTGGGTTTAAAGCTGTTTGCTCCAGGTGACTATCAACTATTTCTCTTTGAGCGAGTGAGTTAACTATACCTTGCCCGGACTGCATCAATTTAATGGTTGCTAATTCTCGATTGACTGCTGCCTTTAATCTCAAACTGCCCGTGGTTTTTAGGTTCTACCTGATACCCTAGTTTTTCTACTTCGAGAGCTAGATAATTCTGGTACACCATCCCCAGAAATTTCTTATTTTTGAAAATTTCATCATTGAGCAGACTGTACCATGAGCCAAGATCTGGGGGTGCTGGGGAAGCTGAGGGGGCTGGGGGAGAAAGAGAATTACTTTTTAATGACTCTTCTGTTCTTCTGCTCTGTTCTTCTTCCCCCGCTACAAGAGCTTCCCCTACTCCCCCAGATCTCTTCTCCCCCTGCTGCCCCAGCTCCCCCCGCTTCCCCAGCTCTAGATACGTCATATTCATAACTACAGCATGAGTATGCAAATGCGGGTCTAGTTCCCTAGTTTCAATATGGTCAAATTCTGCGACTACTAAATTTCCTGTTCTAGTAGCAACTCGGTGAGCGTCTGTTGTCACCCTAGTGTAGCTGTAGCGTTCTTCTATCAGTTTAATGGTTTTTTGTACCGCCAATTGATGAGCAGTAATTAACCTTTCATCTCCACCCACTAACGCTTGCAGGCTGACACTTTTTGGCGCAGAGAAAGTCAAATCTGTTGCTGCTCTTCGTTGCGATGAGTCCAACTTTCTTTTAGCAAGGTGTTGACTGCCATCTGGTGACAGTCCATTGACAATATTAGTAAAAGTTTCTTGTTGATCTACCGCACCTGATAATCCCAGTTTCTTGGCACCCTGACCAGACCAGCGTGAAGTGCCTTCCTGGTAATATCCCTCCATGAAGTAATGTACTGCTTGCTGAGGCTCTGTGTTCTTTGCTGTCAGCATTTACCGAAAAACCTTCGCTAGAATTCAGGTTTCAATAGTAATTGGTTAGCTGCCCCTGCAAAATTATTGGTGAAAAATTCCAGCTCTTTATCTACACAATTGTTGAAGAAAATTATAAATTTTCGTCTTCAACATCTTACAAGCTACAAAAATGTAGTATTGTATGCT
The DNA here is from genome assembly GCF_025860405.1 of Tolypothrix sp. PCC 7712. Classification (GTDB taxonomy): domain Bacteria; phylum Cyanobacteriota; class Cyanobacteriia; order Cyanobacteriales; family Nostocaceae; genus Aulosira; species Aulosira diplosiphon. The sequence continues at coordinate 10,433 of NZ_CP063794.1, forward strand.
GCAAAATTTAATATTACTTAATACGAGTTTTTTTCACCCAATGAAATTATAAATCTAGCTCGATTTTTATGCACAAACTTTTTGGCGTACTGTGCGAGAAATTTTTCTAGAAAAAATCCTTGGATTTACCATGAATCTGCCATAGATTTACCATAAATTTGCCATAAATCTGACATAAGCATTAACTTGTTAGTTTCTTAAATTCCTTGGATTTACCATAAACTTGCCATAGATTTGCCATAGATCTGCCATAAATCTGACATAAATCTGACATAAGCACACTAGTGTATTTTATTACTGAAATTTGTTATTACTGAGATGAGAGAGTGAAGGGTGATAAAGTTCAGAACGATGCAAGCTTGTTTGGGTTTGTGTTGGGGACTTCCAGAAATTAAATTACCCAGTGTTCAGAGCGAAGCCCATAATAGTATTCTTCCTCCTCTGCTTCCTCTGCTCAAGGGAGCGATTGATTATTTTTTTATTTGGAAGTCCCTTGTCTTTGATGTGAGTAAAGCAAAACTTCACTTGTGACAGTAGGGTGAATTTAAAAGATTCAATTGAAATTCTCAGGCCAAATTAAATAATATTGTTGACCTAGATGGGGCTGACGAGTGGAAAACTAAGAGCAGCAGTAGCTAGCATAAAAAAATATCAAAGCGTACCACAGTATTACAGGTGTAAATTATGCAGCTAAAGGCAATTACTGACAAAGTGGTTTCAACTGACAAAATCTCAAGACAGTCACTACTTGTTGGTTATCCTAATAGCTCAAACCCTGTGTCAAAAAACCCGACTGGGGAGCCTCCACACCAACGCAATGCTTTAAAGCAGACACCCATAGTTACTGACAGTGCTGCTCTTGGTGCAGCAATCTCATTGCGGGACTATCAAAAACTGGCAATTGCCCAAGTTTACGCCTTCTTTCGTACAGGCATCAAATCCGTCCTGCTCTATGCACCCACAGGAGCAGGTAAAACAGTATTAGCAGCAAAAATGATTGTTGATGCCGTTAAAAAAGGTCGCCGAGTCCTGTTCCTTGTTCATAGAGCCAAACTGGTGAAGCAGACAGTCCAGACTCTACGCAAGCAGGGGATTGAACCGAGCGTGATTTGGGCAGGGTGGCACTCATCGCCAGACTACTCAAAAATAGTCCTTGTGGCAATGGTACAGACATTACAGAACCGAGAACTACCACCTGATATTGGCTTAGTCATTGCCGATGAAGTGCATACTACAGCTTTTTACAAATTGTATAGTGAAAAAGTAGTACCCACCTATGGCGGGACAATACTAGCTCTATCTAAGTGCTTTTTTGTCGGGCTGTCCGCATCGCCTTGGCGTACCAAAGCCACAGAAGGCTATTGCCATCTATTCCAAGCCATTGTCCGCGCACCATATCCCCAAGAACTAATCGACATGGGATACCTAGTTCGCAGCAGACAGTTTGGCTATGATGGACTCATCGATTTTAAAAAACTTGATACTGGCGGCAATGGCGACTTTACCCTTAAATCAATGGAAAGCGTTTGCACTCCAGTCTACAACTCTGAAGTAGTCAAGCGCTATGTTGAAGTTTGTCCAGAACGCAAAGCGATTGTATTCACCGCCGGAGTCAAGCAAGCTTTAGATATCACTGCCCAGTTTCACGCTCGTGGTATCACAGCTGAGTGCATCATTGAAGCCACACCAGAAAAAGAACGAGATGCCATCTTTGAAAGATTTCATCATGGCAGCACACATATTCTGATATCAGTCAACGTCCTTTGTGAGGGTTTTGACGAACCGACCGTTGAGGCGGTGCTGCTCGCCAGACCCACCAAAAGCCGTGCTTTATTAGTGCAAATGTGCGGTAGGGGACTGAGACTATCACAGGGCAAATCAGATTGCTACTTTCTCGACTTTGCTGAGAACTTTAAACGCCTGGGACTGCACACCAAAAGATTTGCCACTCCTTTATGTCCTAGAGGCTCAAGCCAAGCAGTCAAAGAAGAAGAAGAAATAGAACTAAAAACCTGCCCCAATTGTGGTGAACTGATTCCGGCAATGCTTGGGGTCTGCCCAAAATGTGGTTATGTATTTCCCAAAAAAGCTAAAAATCCCCCACCACCCAGACCATTTGGTGAAATCCTCAGCCCAGAACAGGAGAAACAAGCTAAGTACCTCCGCAAGTATTTTTACAATGCCTACTGGAAAGAAAAAAAAGAGATATTAAATTGCGATACAGATTTCAGTAAGCGATTTGGATACCAAATACCCAATTCTTGGTGCATCGATGCAATATTCCAGGGTAATAGTAACTTAATGCTTTATCATCAACAGCTTTATCTGCGATTTTTACGACAACAGTGCAGTAATCAGGACGATTTGTCTACTAAAGAGTGGATTAAGCTAATGATGTATCGGGAATTTGGCGACCAATCAAACCCAGTATACCGAGCATGGTGGGAAATTTTGGGGCTTTCTAGACCCTTGAAGGATGTTGAGCAAATCAAATTAATTTACCGCAACCAGTGTGAATATTACGCCAATACTACCTATGGGCGAGATATGTTAGAGTTGCTTTCTTTAGCGATGTGTGAAGCACTCGACAGGACAATCAAACCGGGAGTTGTTGTGACTTGGAGTAATTGTCCTGGCTATCTGGAATGGATGCAGCCTTTTAAAGTAAAAAGTATAGATCATGGAATGGAGCAGGCTGAACTTGAGGGCTTACGTGACAGTGTACCAATCAGTCAACTTTTGGCTGCTTGAAATAGCGGCGGCGGGGTGGAAATAGCATTGATACACCTAAATACTATGGGAAAGGTGGTAGCCACGTTCGCGTTAGCGTCCCGAAGGGAAGTTGATAGTTCAAGAAATTAAATGAATTGAACTATCAACGTTATTTATATCGTGGCTCTAACCTGACTCATGCAATTAAAGTTGCAGTAGCGGAAGTTGATAAATTTGTTGATCACAGCAAATAAGAGATGTCTAAGAACCACAATAATTGAATTTATTATGAGTAAATAGTTAATCCCACCAAGCATATAACTCGTGATTTAGCTCTTGCACGGTTGGTTTCCATAGATTTGGGCTAGGGTGCTTTCTTTGTGATTAGTAAAGCTAATAATTGTTCATTGAGAAGAGTCGAGCGAATTGAACAATTAAAAATTCACCTTCTGGCTAAATTAAAAAGCTCTCAGCATTTCTATTTTTCAGGATTACGTCATGAGCAATTGTGTAGTGAGTTCACATTTATAATTATTAAAGCTGGTCAGATTTTTTGATTGAAAAATCAAAACACTCCCAAGAAATTGATCGTTAGTATAGCTGTTATATAATTATCTGGAAGATGAAAGCCTGTAGTCTTGGCTAAAAGTCTTGCTACGAGGATTTTACAGAATTTTTTAGGAGAAAAATTAAGTGGAGCCAAACGGAGCCAAATGGAGCCAACTTTTGTCCGAAAAAAATAAAAATTATATAAGCTCTGTTAATAATTAGGCTCCAAACGGCTCCAAATGGCTCCAAAATCTGACTAAAAAATTAATTAAAATTAATAATTATCGAAATAAATAGATATCACAGGAGCAAGGCTGCTGCAATAAAAAAGCCTAGCCCAATGATTCTTATAAAAACAGTCAAGCTCCCGCGTTGCTCCCGCACAGAGTAAGAAAATCTTTTAAGAAAAGGCAAATACAGTAAAGCCTCTTCATCTCTTGTAGTAAAGGTTTCAGTAGCCAATGTCGCGCAACACTTTTGCACGGTCGCGGCTAATTGCAATACATTGAGGTAGCAAGAGTTACGTTAAGTAGCAAATCTCAGATCAAAACTCCGGAAAATACTATGCTTAATCTGTATGTAGGCTTGGATATCAGCATATTTGCCACAAGCAGATAAAAAGCGTGAAAAAAATCTTAATATTATCAGTCAACCCTAAAAATACAGACAAGCTGCGCCTAGATGAAGAGGTGCGAGAAATTCAGATAGCGCTGAAACTAGCCACTGATCGCGCAGGTTTTGAAATCGTTACGCAGTCGGCGCTTAGGGTTGAAGATTTACGCCGTGTGCTGTTGGAACACCAGCCAACGATTGTTCACTTTTGTGGACATGGAGCAGGAAGTCATGGCTTGGTTTTGGAGAACAATTCTGGGCAAATGCAACTGGTGAGTACAGAATCTCTGGCAAGATTATTTAAATTGTTTCAGGAAGAAATCGAGTGTGTTTTGCTCAACGCCTGCTATAGCGAAACTCAAGCGGCAGCAATTCACCAACATATTGATTGTGTAATCGGCATGAATCAGCCGATTGGGGACAAGGCGGCAATTAAGTTTGCTGTAGGATTCTATGATGCCTTAGGTGCTGGCAAAACTTATGAGGATTGTTTTGAATTTGGCTGCGCTTCTCTTGATTTGGAAGGAATTGCCTCCTCAGAAATTCCAGTCATTAAAATCAGGCGACGGCATGAGCAGACAGCGCAGGCAACAAATCCAGTCAAATCTGACAAGGAGCAAGGTATAGGTAAAGATAATAAAGGTGAACAAGAAAGTTCAGTGTCTGTCGGGGGTCGTGTTAAAGATAGTGTCATTATCATAGGCGATCGCAAGGTCGGACAAAACCGTTCAGTTTCTGTCGGTAATGATGTCACTGGTGGCGCAATTATAACGGGAGACAACAACACTACAAACATCAAGTTTCAACCAGTTAGGTTACCTGAACCTGCAAGTGTCAACATAGAAACAGAACTCAACGCCTTACATGAGATACTGGCAAAGTTAGAAACCTCAGATCGTCGTAAAATTGATAATGCCTTTGCTGATATCGAAGAAGAATTAAACAAACCACAACCGGATAAAAATGAAGTCGGTAAGGCATTAGAACGAGCCTTTGACTATGCCAAAAAGGCTGAAGGATTTGTTGGTTTAATGGAAAAGCTGAAACCTCATTTAACTAAAACAGTAGCGTGGTTAGGAGAAAATTGGCACAATCTACTTCAGATTGTAGGTTTGACAAATTGAGCTTCTTTAATTGGTGGTGAGGTAGAAACAATGAGTGAGCCGGGTTTTCTGGAAGAGGATCGCAGCATTAAAATTCAAAAGGATGCCATCAGTAGTGCCATTATTTCCGGCGATGGCAATAAAGTCGTGATCTACCAATATCAATTAGAACGTCAGGTAGAACCACAGAAAACTGCCCAAACAGAAGAAATCGGTTCTAATCCTTACAAAGGACTACTGGCATTTCAGGAAGAAGACGGCGATCGCTATTTTGGGCGAGAGAAACAAATCGAAAAACTTTGGAACGTATTTCGCAGTCTTCATGAAGACACAACTCAACCAGAAGCGCCATTACGTTTGCTACCAATTTTAGGGCCATCAGGTTCAGGTAAATCTTCCCTAGCAAGGGCCGGTTTAATTCCAGAGTTAGCACGGCGACCCCTGCCAGGAAAAAGCCAAGCGCGAGTGGCTGTACTTGTGCCGGGAACTCATCCAGTAGAAGCGTTGGCTACGGTGTTGGCAAGGATTGCGACTAATGACCAAACCCCAGTAGCAAAGACTCGCGAGTTTGCAGAAGAATTAAAGAGAATTAACGATACTAATATTTATGATGGCTTACGGCGCATAGCCAATGTATTACCAGAGATTGCTGTATCGCCAATGGTAGTATTGGTAGACCAGTTTGAAGAAGTGTACTCACTATGTGACGACCCAACCGAACGTCAAATATTTATCGAGAACTTAATTGATGCTGCTAGTGATCGCAATGGTTGCGTATCAGTTATTATCACACTTCGCAGCGATTTTCTCGGAGAAACTCAAAGACACCCAGCCCTGAATCAGGTAATAGCAAAGCTTGGTGTAATTGTCCCTGCTATGAATACAGAGGAGTTACGGCGGGCAATTACCAAACCAGCAGAAATAGCTCTTCATCCACTGGATGAAGCAGTAGTGAATTTGCTACTCAAGGACACAGAAGGGCGAGAAGGAGCCTTACCCCTGCTGCAATTTGCATTAACCCGAATTTGGTCAGGGTTAAGAACTGGGGTTGAGCCTGTCAAAACACTGGAACAAATTGGCGGAGTAGGGGGAGCATTGGTAGATGAGGCTCAACGCATCTTTGAAAACCTCAATGATGAAGAAAAGAAAATTGCCCGCCGAGTTTTTCTAGGATTAGTTCAACTTGGAGAAGGAACAAGCGATACCCGTCGCCGTGCCAATATTGATAGTTTGATATCCTATAAGGATGAGCCAGAGCGTGTCAAAAAGGTGATCGGCAGGTTTGCTCACCCTGGTGTGCGATTAATTACTCTCTCATCTAACCCGGAAGGGACTGAAACTGCTGAAGTTACTCATGAAGCTTTATTTGCACACTGGGGTCAGATGAGAGAATGGCTAGATAGCAGTCGCAGCGATATCCGCTTTCAGCGCCGCTTGGATGAAGCAGCGTTGCATTGGCATTTAAATGGTCGCTCTAAAGGAAATCTTTGGCGATCTCCCACTCTCGATTTGTTGCGCCAGTATCATGAACGAGCAGGTAAGGAAATTACCTTCTTACAACAAGAGTTCTTTCAGGCATCCGAGCGGGTGAACGAAAAAAGGTGTGGGGAAGAGCTTAGTTAGCGTACATCATACGCTAACTAAGCTCTGACTCATATAGATGTTAACTCTTATGAGAGTATGAATTATTTTTGAAATCTTGCCGCTTCTTCAACTAGGTCATTGAGTCCTAGTTCTAATGTATGAAGCACCTGGTTTAACGCTTCGATTTTTGTCCGATTTTTCATCATCTCAACTGCCTTTAAAAAAGCAGGACTACCTGCTTTACCAATATATTGATGACAACTTTTGCTACCATTTTTGGTAACAAAGATAGGTTCTCCTGATTGCCACTTGTAATACCAATAAGCGCCACCCTTACCTTTGGCGCGGTAACGAACAATCCAACAACTATTAGCAGCTACATCACTCTTAAGAAGAGTAGAGATTTCTTGGTTGATTTCTTCTCTTTTGGCTTGTAATTGTTCTATTCTATGTGCTAAATCTGAAAGATTCTGTTCTCTTGTTTTGACCACTATGTAAGTACTAACTTCAAAGGACAAGTTTTATCGTAAACTTTACGCTACCTGACTGTAATTGTAAGATTTGGATGACCAAAAATTTGACCATCGAGTTGAATTACTTAAATATGCTGCCCTTAATGCCATAACTCCTTCAGCTCCAAATAAAGACCAATGCATTCCCGCTTGTTTTAATCTTTGTGTAACCACACGCCGATTGGAGCTTTCAACCACTCCCGAACCAATCATTAAACCAGCTTTTAAATAAGAGTGATAATCAATCCGACTCTGATTATTAGTTAAATAACGCTCTAAATCGGTAATAGCTCCCTTTAAATCTTTCTTCTTTTTGGGGAATTGATGACAATTTTCAATTACTGTATTCCATTGTGATTTTTTTAGTAATTGTTGTTGAGTTTTTACCCAATCCAATTGATAGTCTTCGTTATTTGGATACGCTGCTTTCGCTACTGCCCACACATATTCCGAGAGATGAAAAAAGTCGAGAATTTCCACCGAACCTGGAAATTGTTCTGATGCCATCGACCAAATCCAATGTGCGCCATCACCAATTACTACGGTTTTTGTGGGTTTTGTACCTGCTACTTGATTATATAACTGGGATACTCTCTGAGTAAATTCTGGTCGAGATTTTAAAGTAGCTACATATTCCCGAGTACGTATAACACCTCTTTTTTTACCAACTTTTTGATGGTCTTTACTCCAGAAAATTACACCAACTTTTGCTTCTTTATATCCTTGTTTTTGATTCAAGGGAGTCATGACTCCATCAACTCCCACATATAATAAATCTGGTGGTTCCTGCTCTTGATTGGGAATTCCAAACTGTGAAGAAGTGTCTTGCTCACATCGAACCTGAAACTCTTGTGTTTGTAGTTGATTTCCTGTCTTTTCTACTTGATTAGCTAAGGTTTTTTGTGTCAAATCTAGTCTTGTCCATTTTTGAAACAAGGAGTGAGAATTTGGAAATTCACTACTAACTCCCAAGGCACAGGCTAATTCTAATACCATTGGTAGCCATTTATCTTTTGGTAGTCCTAACTCTTCATCAACTTTGACTTTAATACCATCTGTTGTCTCATAAGCTCTACGTACAACAACCATTTCACCTAATGGAGTGTAATATCTTTTTTCTCGTTTAGTTCTCGGATGTGAGTATTCGGCTTCTTTTTCTTCAATTAAGGCTTGGAATAAGCTTTGTTGCACAAAGTTCCCTAATTTTAGCCACATATTGTAAAATTCGCCCACAAATTCTTCTAAATGGTGACACTCCGGTAAGTCCTGGAGTGTGTCATTGATGTGAGACAGAATTGATTGGTGGTTGTTCATGGGAAGTTTGGTTTTATGGCATCTCAGATATGTTAGCGGAATTTGTCCGCTAACTCCTCTCCCACACTTTTTTTCGTTCACCCGCGGTCGAGTTTCGTTATTTTGATAAAAAATCACTGCTTCTAGCAGAACTACCGTACCAATTTGGAGAAAATATCTTCTCAGAAATCTCTTGAAGCCGCGACCGAGCAAGAACAGTGCGCGACATTGGTGACTGTAATCCTTTATAGATAAAGCTTTGAAGTCAGTAAGAATTACCATTGCTTAATTTTTGCTTACTGCTGCTAAATTCCATAGAAAAAACCCTCATAAACACTATGAGGGCATTAATTTATATCTATGTCAGTTCTCAAGTGCGGAAACGTCTTTTACCCTGCTTTTGTAAAGCTAGTTTTTTGCGCTTGGATTTCTCAATAGGCGTTTCAAAGTGACGATGCTTCCTCATGTCTTGAAAAATCCCTGCTTTGGAAACTTCTCGCTTAAATCGACGTAATGCTGACTCAAGATGTTCGTTTTCACCCACTATAATTTGGGTCATTCTCTCTCCTCGTAAACTGACTTCATCAATGGCGGAAAAATTCGCTCTCTCTTTTAATACGGTTTCAAAGCTTAGTAGCGTCCGCGTCCACCACCACTATATCCGCCACGTCCACCACCAGACGAACCTCTGTCTTCTTTGGGCTTGGCTTTATTAACTTTCAGGTCACGACCCATCCATTCAGCACCATCAAGACCATCAATAGCAGCATCTTCTTCTGCATCTGTTCCCATTTCCACGAAAGCGAAGCCGCGCGGACGACCTGTTTCCCGGTCTTGTGGTACTTGAACCCGCTTTACGGTACCATATTCAGCAAAAACACCTCTGATATCTTCTTCCGTCACTTGGTAAGAGAGGTTGCCTACATAAATTGACATCGATTTTCTCCAAAATTATCAGCTTGTAGAGATTAAATTTCGGAGAGAAGCCTGTGAATACTAAAAACAAACACTGTCACCGAATTAACTCTTATTTTTTAGGATGACATAGAAGCCAATTGTCTGCATCCAGTAAATGGTTAATAGATGGTTAACCAGTATTGTGATGAGGCAGCGATCGCGTATGCAGCCGTGAAATAATAGCATCAAGGTATGCTGTTTTTATTTTGAATTGGCGAAAATACGAATTACCAAAAATACGTATTGTTGTATTGCTAACAATTTGTATTAGTGCAATATAAAAAATCCATGCAGACTGTACTAACTAGTAGACTATCCGAAAAAGCCTAACCAATTTGATAATTAGGGATAAAGTCAAACCGTTTTTTGTTCTGGTGTAGTTTATCCAAGCTAATGATTACTCCTTATAGGCTTTTGTATTTTTGAATTGGCGAAATTTTGAATTGTCGTAAAGTTAACATTTTATAAATTGAGAAATACAAATTTTCGTTATTTAAAAGGTAAACTAGCAGCATTTATTGGAGTATATGGAGTGATAATCACCCTGGCTAGTTTCAAAGGCGGCGTAGCAAAAACGACAAGTGCCATCCATATTGCTTGCTTTCTATCTCAGAAGGGCAGTACTTTGCTGGTCGATGGCGACCCAAACCACAGTGCTACAGGATGGGCAAAGCGAGGGGCATTACCTTTTAAAGTTGTGGATTTATTGCAGGCCCCTATGCACAGCCGTAATTATGATCATGTGGTTATTGACACAGCAGCCCGACCAAGCTTTGAAGATTTAGAAGCACTTGCTGACGGGTGCAATCTATTAATCCTGCCTACTACTCCTGATGCTTTAGCGATGGATGCACTGTTGCAGACTGTAGGTACTCTCAAATCATTGGGCAGTTCACGCTATCGTGTGTTGCTTACAATTATTCCTCCGGCTCCCCGCTTAACAGGACAACAAGCACGGGAGGCATTGGAAGCAGAGGGAATACCACTATTTGAACAAGGGATTAGACGATTTGCTGTTTATGAAAAAGCGGCACTGGAGGGGTTGCCAGTTTATCAAGTAAAAGACCGCAGCAGCAAAATAGCATGGCGTGAGTATCAAGAGGTGGGTAAGGAGATACTGTCATGAGCAAGCCTAGTCCATTTAAAAAGTTATTTGAAACCAAAGAAGAATCACAAATTGAGCCAGAACAACCAACAGAAGCAACCACAGAAAGTAACGTGACTCAAACTCCAACCCTACCGCCACCAGCACCAACTCAAAAGGAACCACGCAAACGTGGCAGACCTGCAACTGGAAAGCGGTCTGATGATGCTTGGATTGGGCGCACTTACTATGTGAAACGCTCAACAGATTTAGATGTAGAGGAAGAATTACTCAAACTCAAAAGACGTGGTGTAGAGATTGATAAAAGCGAATTGGTAGATTTTCTGATGGCTGTCTGGGTGAAATGGCAACAAGGTGAAAATATAGATTTACTAATTGACGAATTTACACCAAGGCGAAATTCTAAATTAGACTGACTTCTGGCTGAATACTTGGAACGTAGTTTGGCAGCAAGGTGAAAATATAGATTTACTAATTGGTGAATTTACGAATTGGCGAAATTTTAAATTAGATTGACCCCTGGCTGAATGTTTGGAACGTAGTGCAGTAACGCTAAAAGAAACTATTGCGATAATGAAAAAGACTGATGCCGCTATACCTAGATTTTCGCTTTAGCAGAGGACATACCCAATATGACTATCAAAGAACTGCTTCTTTTAGAAATCGAATCGACCCCAGATACCATTCTGGCTGAAACGCTAGACTTTATACGCTTTTTGAAAACGAAGTCAACCCAAACACAGCCTGTTTCTTCCGTGGCTCCTTCCACCCCTGACACTACAGTAAATTCCACAGGTCGCTCACTGCTCGAACACTTAAAAACAATTGGTAAATGGGAAGGTGATGATTTAAAAGAATGTCTTGAATTAGTTTATGCCACTCGCGGCAAAGCCAAATTTGATTACGAAAACCCTTTTGAATAATGTACTTGTTAGATACAAATCACTGTAGCCAAGCAATACTTGGTAATTCCAATGTGCTTAATCGCCTCGCGGAAGTGGAAAATTCTGTGATTGTAACCTGCGCCATCGTTCAAGGGGAACTGATAGACATGGCAGAACGTTCTCAACGCAAGGAAAGTAACTTAGCACTAATTCACCGTTTTCTAACGGGTATATACAGCCATAATATTGATGGATCTACTGCTACTATCTATGGGCAACTGAAAGCCGCTTTATTCAATCAGTTTGCACCGAAGGAGAAAAGTAAGCGGAGAAAAACGAAAATAACTGATCTAGGCTTTGATGAAAATGATATTTGGATTACGGCTGTAGCTTTACAACATGGTCTTATCGTTGTGTCAGCCGACAGCGACTTTCAGAGGATTCAACAAGTGAGAGCATTGTCTGTTGAGTCTTGGTTGTAAATTTTATGTTCTGCGAGAAATTGGAGTTATTAGCAATATTAAGAAACTTACTAATTAATTTCTTACTAAGGATTGTCACAAGCAAGAAACAGCAAAGGATTTGAGAGCCAATGTCTCGCAGGCGTATTGCCCGGTCGAACCTCTTTCTTACAAGCGAGCGCACCCAACACACGAAAACCAGCCAAAGGTAGATTTCCTCTCGCGCCAATGATGACAGAGATAGTTGCCCTCCATTAAGAAATATTTTCTAATATGGATGAGCCTGAAGCCAAGCAGCAATATGAGGTATTCTACTTATTGTCTTTTTTAGCGCCTCAAGCTTTGGATATAGTTCCAGCAGTTTTTTTGGAGGCTGATAAGGGCCATAAGGCTCCGGTATGTAAAAGAATGTAGATGGAGTTCTCCAAAGGTTTGCGGATACATCCAATGTGTACAATATGTCAAACACTGCCAGATCAGCCCATGTCAGTGATGACCCGACAAGGAATGGAGATTCTTGATTATCTGCTATCATCTGCTCAAACCTGCCCAAGTGCATAGGCACAGTCACTGTGAAGTACTGATCCAGCCGTTCCACCCTCAGCGATGCCTGCCTCATTTTCATTAGCAGATGACCATTCTCCACAATCCGGTCAACATAGCACCCATACAGAAGATCCAGCAAATCTCTCCAAGCATCGACTACCATATCTGATTTGGCTGCCTGTACCCTGTCCAAAGGGTATATTCCTGCTTCTCGCGCCGCGTAACGAGCGAGCGCACATGACTGAGCAATCATGGTATTGCCCAATTTGAGAGTAGGGAGCTGATCGAAGGGGAGTTTTTCACTATCCCGCAAAAGCTTGTATTCGTGAAGGGATATCATTCTGTCTTCAAATGGGACATCGCCATAGACAAAAATCAGACGCGGCAATTCTGCTCTGCCCTTCCCGTCATCAAAATATAGCAAGATTGGGTGGGAGTTCATAATTTTCGTACAGCTTCATGCAAAACTAAATTAGCCATCGGTCGCTCAGGTTGTTTCATTTGATATTGTCTCAATGGCTTGTAATTGAAAGCATCATCCTACTGATACAAATCAGGTTATTAGACGCTATGAAACTATATTCCTACCTCAACAGTTGGAATTAGAACTATTGGTTAGAGATTTCACACCCGTTGGCTCAAATGCGAGCGCGTTGAGGTCATGTGAAGTTTTACCCAATCCAAGAGTAAAGGGCGATCGTTTCCTGCCGCCTGTGGCTGGATGTCGTGTTTGGCGAGTTTACCGACACAACAACGGCGATCGCCCCTGACAAGTTTACAAACCAAGAGTCATTCACCAGACAAGCAGGAGAAGGCGACGGTGCTGCAACAGTTCGAGTTATTGTGTAGGGATTGGACGGTGTGAGGGGGCAATCGCATTTTCAAAAGCTGATGAAGCTTAAAGAGGGGTCTCTGAAAAGTTAATTCTACCGTACCCCAGCAGTAAGAATATTTTTCAGCAAGCTTTGAACATGATACTTGGCATATTTTTAAATAATTAGAGCTTATGACTTTTTGGTTTGGCATCGGTATTATGCAACTTATTCCCAAGGAATACGATGACTATTATCCAGACGAAATCCTCAATTGCCTCGTTGATAAACTGGAATCGGAGCTAGCTGATGATGTACAAATTCGTGAAGTTCTTATGAAAGCTGGTGTAGATTTGTACACTAGAGCAGAACCTACTGACAGACCTACTGTGATTGCATCTAGTATTAATAGTGGGGGTGAGCTACCCGATAGAATTGCTCTCCCAATTCTCACCGCCATTCAAAACGTGGAAACAGTAGATTATGCGCCGTATGAATATTGCTCTAAAATGCCAGATCCAATTGCGGACATCTTGATACCTGGATTTGGTAAACGAGTACAGTCAACAGAGGCTACACAACAACTACTATACTCCCGAATCAAGTTAGAAGACTTTTGCGTTACCCCTTTAAAAGACTTTTGGGTAGGGGGATTAGAGCAACATCTTGCTGCTTTTACCGAATGGCGAGACAGCTTATATAATGAAGCTGATTTTGTACCACGCGGTAGAGTGAGCCGCGAGGAAATACTTGAGTTTTACGATGAACATTTGTTGCCGATGCTTCGCTTTTGCAATGATTATCGTCTAATTTTTGTGTTTGGCTTTTGAGTAATTGCTCAAAATCATTACTCTTTCAACAAAACCGACTGGGTAAATGGGGTAGAGCTATAAAATCTATTGGACTTTTTACTCTCAATCAATTTACTTTTTTTTAATGTAGTTCAAAAATCCAAAGCAGAGATAGCGTTTTGCTTCTGCTTCTCAGTGACCCCCAGATAACGCTCCCTAGCTGCCAAAGTCCGACCTAAATCAATTTTGATATCGAGTCGCTCATCTGTTGAGGGCAAACGCTGACGGTTATCATCGTATTTCAACACCGTCTGCACTTGGGCGTGTCTGCTGAATCGCTGCTCCCGCACGGTAGTTGGCATTAAAAAACGTTTTATTTCTCAGGACTTGTATAGAAACTGGTACAGACGGGCGTATATACAATTACCCAGGTAAGTCAGGCTGCGATCGCCTACCCTCGACCATACGAGATTGCGTTTGCAGAGCATGGGCAAGTCTGGTGGTAGATCAACTGGCTTTTACAAAGACTGCTGCACCACATCCCCCACAGTTATCAATTTTGATATCAAAGCCGGAAATTACAGACATAGTATAACTAATTGACACCCTATCACTTCCGCAATCAGGATTTAGCTGTTCACGGAGTGTAAACATTTATGCTCTTCCCTGTGGTTGTATGATGTACGTTATTGGAAAGCTACATTATCAATAACAAATTAGTGAGCAAAAATGCCTAAGGAGCCGGTTTGGGGGGAATTAGTCAAGGTAGAGTTGGAAGCGTGTTTGTCTGCGCCGATAACTCGGTATTTTGATGCAGAGCTTCAGGGTGACCCAGATGTGTTGGCGCAGTTGTTGGCTGATAAGCGCAACCCTAATACTCGGCGGGCTTACGAGAAAGATTTGAAAGATTTTTTTATCAAGATGACGGGCTTACCGCCAACTGGGGATAGCGTGTTGGAGTTTTTGCACTTGCAGCGAGAGCAAGCGGTGATGGTGGTATTGAAGTACAAGGCCAAACTCATAGCGTTGGGATTGCGGGAGGCGACAATTAATCGGCGGTTGGCGGCGATTAAGTCGTTGGCGAAGATGGGACGGAAACTGGGAGTGTGCAATTATTCGCTGGAAGATGTGTCTGGCGAGAAGGTGAAGGCGTACCGGGATACGCGGGGTGTTGATAGCAAAGCGATAGCAATTGTGATTCAGCAGTTTGATAGGGAGACTTTAATTGGTAAACGCAATTATGCAATTTTTTTGGTGCTGTGGGGTTTAGCTTTGCGCCGACAGGAAATATCTCAATTAAATGTGGGCGACTTTGATTTTTATGGACGCAAGTTGAGGATTTTGGGGAAGGGAAAGGGAACGAATGAAGAATATTTGGATATGTCCAAAGATGTGGCGGCAGCGATAGCTGATTGGTTAATTGCTAGGGGGGATTTGAATGTTAATTTACCAATTTTTACGGCGTTAGATTTTCATAATGAAGGGCATCGATTGACTACGGATGCCATTTATAAAATAGTGAATAAGGCTTTTAAGTTTGCGGGAGTGAAGAAACCGATGTCACCGCACAGAGTGAGACATTCGGCGATTACGGCGGCGCTGGATGCAACTGATGGGAATATCAGAAAGGTGCAGAAGTTGAGCCGTCATGCTGACCCCAGAACGTTGATGATTTATGACGATAACCGGAATAAAGATTTGTGGGAGATGTCGGAATTGTTAACTCTTATGTTGAAGAAGGATGATTGATGGTAATTCAGAAAAATATAGCAGTAGTCAAAAGACCGTATTCATCCCAAAGACTTATCTGCTCTGCTGACTGCTATATTTTAATTTCGTCGAATACACTTTGATTATGTGAGCTTTGAATTCAGTCGAAAAATAGTATTAGATTCAATCTCTATTAAGTAATTTTTTTCTCTCCATTTCCATCATTTTTTCAATTTCATTAAAAGGCAATAGCAGTGTTTCTTGAATATATTGTCTATTGTCAAGACTGACATAGCATTGGGTATTAAGACAATCTAATAACAATTTATTAGCATAGCAATAGGCTCTTAATAGTCCCCATTCTTCTGCATTATTTAATGGCCAATCGTAATCTATATTACAATACTTTTGATTCAACTCCTTGAGACGATTAGCCCAAGCGCCGCTATCATTTTTATACCACTGGTAATATTCGTCCCAATAATCGTAAACTCCTTGGGGTAGCTCTTCATCTAACTTGTCTAATTCATCAAAGAATTCTTGATTATCAATCAAATTTATAGCTGTATATAAAGCATCCTCTAATTGAAAAAAATTACTATCGTCAAATGGATGATTTTTTTTCATTTCCTCATCGTACTCTGAATATTCAGAATCATCTGCTTGACAGAGAATGATAGTTGTAAAATTCTCATTTTCAATATCTCTATTAGCGGTGCGATACAGCAAGGATGCTTGAGCACGAGCATGAGCTAGGTTAATGTCTAAAGCTAGATTTGAATCAACAAGTTCAACAGGAGCGCGAAAATTTCCCATGCCAAAGCCTGAAGCACTTCCTATATAAAAGCTTAACTGTATATTAGAGTCTAACGACTCTAATAAATGACTCAGTTCTAGGAATTCCCATTCTTCAAAAAACGGATAGCTTGTATTATCCAATATGCAAATACCCGCAGCTAAACAAAGATAAAATGCTCTAATTGCACCAGGGTGGTGAGAGCTAGATACTTGAAGAGATTTTTGGTAAGCCCAAGCCAATAATTCCTGAAGATGTCTATTATGTGATACTGCTCTATCAATCTGAAACTTCATAGACAGCAAAAGAACATCAGCACTTTTTAACATCTCTGAGGTTAATAAGAAAACCTCATGCCATTGTTTGTAAAAAACATACTTACTCAAATTAAGTAGAGACGGGTCATTAAATATTTCAGGATTGGCTTTAGCTACGATTTCTTTAGCTGTAAAATATTCATGAAAAGTCAAGTGAGAAAAGGAATAAATTTCTCTGGCTCTTTCTACTAATAATCCGTGTTGAGCCTCAATAGATTTTAATACAGCTTCACTATCTAGCAGTAAATCTTCTAGATTTTGGGGAGATTCTGGGAAATTTCTAATATAAGAAGCGATATACTTCTGCACATCCTGTTGCTTCCAGAAATACTCTCCTTTTTCAAAGGTTATCAAAGCAAGATAGCTAAGTAAATTTTCTTTAATCGATACTGAAAGCTGCTTATAGACATCATCTCGTTTAATAGCACGTTTAGCATCCCATCGTCTTAAAAGTGTATGAGTTGCTCTTTGATATAGTTCAGTACGACTCCTGGGGAAGTCACCAGCATCCTCAAATTCAATACATAACAAAGTCAGTAATATAGGACTAGATGCCAGTTCATAAATTGATGGATTTTCTTGTAATTGTTCTATAAATACTTTATCAATATTAGAGTTTTTAGCAGTAAACCACTTGGTAGCAAATGACTGAATTTGTTCCTGGTCAAAATCAGCTACTTCTACCTCGGTAAATTGCTCAAATGTATATTCTTTGGCGGCTATTCTGCAAGTCAATACAAACCGATTCATAGAAAATCGTTGAGAAAAATCACGAATTTCTCTTATCACATGATTATCTGCCTGCTGTTGGACTTCATCTAAGCCATCCAATAGCAATAATATTCGTCCAGATTCAAACAGGGATATCACTGAATTATTGTCAACCCGATCATCAGCTAATTGTTGACAGATGTAATCTAATAATTTAAGTTGGACATCGGTATCTGCAAACTCTTTAAGAGATAAAAATATTGGGAGATAATTACTGAATATTTGCTCTGATATACATTGAATTGCTAAATGCTTTAAAAACGTTGTTTTACCAGAGCCTGGTTTTCCTAAAACCAAGAGTTTATCATATTTTTTGACTGCTTCTAATCCAGGTACTCGTGTTTCAACAACTTGAGGTAATCCCAATCTATCAAAATTATTTCGTTCAAATTTTTGTGTAATTTCATCAATACTCTTTCGCTGTCTTCCAGTAATTTTATCTAAAATGTTTACATTAGTGTAAATGTGGTTTATTTCAATGGGGTAAGTCATATCTAGTACCTTCATTGCCCCACATTTTTGAATAATACTATTTTGAGTTTTTTGACGAATGTCTGCAACTAGGTTATCAATATTTTGAAATTTGGGTATGTCAATAACCTCTTGAGTAGCTATCTCAAGAATTCCACAAATTTTAGCAAAATTTTCTTTTTCTACAGGTTTACGAGCAAAAAAACTATGAATAGTACCTGAAGATAGATAAATTTGACTTGCTAAAAATTCTTTAGTCCAGCCTTTTAATTCTAAAGCTTTTTGAGCAATTTTAGAGCCTTCAGTTGATAATTGAGATGACCGTTTAGACATAATTATTACTTTGTTTAATGAACTATTTGACTATAACTTGTCTTTTTAGAAACTTTCTCTAAGATATCTATGACTTGTCTCTAAGTTGTCTCTAAGATCATTAATCTTTCTTTTTAAGGAAGTAAATACCTTTATGCGTCGCCTGCTAGTCAAATCAATCAATGGGCAATGAGCTTTTGGTTGCCCTAGTTTTCGCATACAATAGCGATATCACCGAATCATCCGGTGCGATAGCGTTGATATGCAGCACACAACTGCGGCTAAGAGGCTGATTATAAAAAATCTATTAAATATTTATTTGTATGGTTGAGCCTATTTCTATTACAGCACTTTTTGGCTATGCTAAAGGAATTTCCGATATTTCAATAAAAATAGCTCAGGCTTTAAAAATAGTAGATTCTATTGAAAGTAGACTTGAGCTATTAATACAAGTAGAGTTAAATGCTGCTTTAAAAACACTTCGTCAAGCATTAAATTCTTCAAGTCAACAACAAATCCTTCTTATTAATGATGCCAGAGATGGTTTTACTAAAGCTACTTGCATTGAAAAACAAGAGCGACTTTTTTATGCTTATTTAGGACTAGGTATTTGTCATTATTTACTGAAGGATGTGAATAATTTAAAAATGGCTTTTATAGAACTTGGTAGAATCAGCATAAGTGAAGATTTTTACATTAAAAAAATTGATTCATATCAGGGATTTAATAAATATAGCCTTGCTATGTTCATAAGTTCATTTAATCTAGCGAAAGCTTTACCTTTAATAAGAAGTTTACCTGAGATTTGGTCTTATAGAAAAAATATAAAAACCTTTAAAAAAAACGGAAAATATAAAAATGATTTAAGCATTGATGATTTACTTAGAAAAGTAGAAACAGAGGAAAAGAAATTTCTATCTCTCAAAAAATTTGATAACACAGAGATTATTTTAAAATCATTAGAACTGATAAATATACAAAAACAATGCCTTGAAATAGCAAGTAGACTCTAATATTAATACTTTTTAGGAATTTTATAGGGTTCTTCTTGGGCGTTTAGCAGAGATCATTGCTATCTATTTTAGTAGAAAATGCTACGAACAGCATTATTCCATTGGCTGATTAAACTTGCTTATGTTTGTAGCGCAGTGGACACTTGGAAGTACAATCCGCACCAATAGGATTTGCTCATCTTGCACCTGGACTGACTATCTATACCATCTTCTATACCCCTGTTGATAATCAACAAGACGGAGAGGAAACCTCTACCTGTGATTTAGAGTCTGCCGTACAGTCATGGGATTCTGCATCATGCACATGAATAAATTTTTTCAAATGATATAAACTAATTTGAAATAGAATTACTAAACCAAGCAAGCTGTTGACCAATTCCTAATCCTATAAGAGGAATTTCAACTGTATAACCAACTTCTTGCAGAAGTGGTACTAAATATTCTCTGTATTTTTTCCCAGCGAAAAATCGAACTGTACCTTTTTGTGGAAAGACTTGCAAAATTTCTTTAAACACTTTTTCTGACCACTGTTTACGCTCAGTAGCTTTCATATTGTTCAAAGTTAACTCATAAGGTTCAATAACTAGGTCTGTGTGTAGTAAACCATATTTAGCTGAAACAATGTACCAGTCCCACTTCTGCTGTTCAACATAAGCTCTGGCTTTTCTGAACCAAGGGGATTTATATAAATCTTTAGCAGAATTGGGCTGATTCTGTTTCAAACTTACACAAGCAACAATAGTAATACTAGACATAATGTTAATTAGCCTAAAAATTGAGCATTTGGGACTGTTTCCATAAATAGAAGGTGCGCTGCTATTAAATCATTTTCTAGTTCCAATCGCTGATGAGGCACCCATGAGTTATTGATTACCCAAGAACATTCTAAAATTCCAGCATTTGCAAAGACTTGTCCTTGTTCTGTTTTAGGGTTTTGTACTTTACCTAAATGATTAGTTAGTCGAGCTTGAATTATTCCTTGTCCAATGTAGATTAGTTCTGGTTGATAACAACTCCGAATGCGGTAAAGTCCCAATGAATTTTTAGCAAGAGATGTTAATCCTGCTAAAGTAAGCGGAACCCAATCAGACCATTGATGACCACACCAGTAATTACTTTGCAAATCTTTTTGCAATTCTGCAAGAGGAGATATACCAGGAAGATGACTTTGTTCTAACTCTGATATCAGCCCACCCCTTAAACGCTTTCCTGCTTGTACTAGCTTAGAGTTATTGGAAGTAGACATCCGATATCCGACAGGCATTCTGCCAAAATTTACTGTGGGAGATTGACTGTACTTTTGTCGATAAAGGCTAATTGCTAAAGCTTCCAATCCCTTGCGCCACGATGTTGTTCCTTGAACAGGCAGTACGGATACTTCAAACTCACAATTAGAGCTATGGCGTAAAGCCCAAAGTGCTGGAGCCGCAGTGTGAGGGTCACGATAGGGCATATCCTGTCCGTAAACTCCGCGTAGCATTCCCAATCGCTTTTTCAGGGTCATTGTACCTTCGCCAGTTTGCCCTATGTAGTCAAGATCATCTCTATTAACCCGGCGGATTCTATAAAGTCCAGGTAAATTTGGTATGAGTGACCCACGCCAGCATCCATTTAATGGCTGCCAAGAAGACCACGAAAAAATTTGCTCTACTTGAAGCATTAAGACTGTACTTTATTAAGTCATACATTTCTAGTATTCCCAAATCAAATACTGTTGGACATGAATGGCTCATGGAAACAGTTCTTTGTATTCGGTGTAAGCCTGCTTCCAGCCCTTACCATTTTTCTCCACTCCCCAAAGGGTTTGAATAATTTGAGTCTGCGACATCTTCTTGTCCATCATCTGTTTAACGATGCTTGTCAGTTGAGATGGAGTCAATTCTGCGGGAGTGTAGCGAGTTTCGGTATCGTTTCCGGTATCGCTTGCAAGAGTCTGAGAATCGCAGTTTTCTGGGATGGTATCACTGATTCCGGTATCGTTATCGGTATCGATACCAAACGATTCCTTTTCCTCAAAAGCCTTATCAGTCGGTTGGTATCGGTCGGTATCGCTTGGGGTAGGCGATAGGGTAGGTGGAGGTGCATCTGGTATCACCCAATTGTCATTAATCCATGCTCTAGCCTGATTTAGAAACTCATCCGGTGCAAGAGAGTCAGGTGATTCTCTATCGGTGATATCAGCGCAATCACTTATATACTCTGGAAAATACTGAAGCAGTGTCCGCGCCGGATCTGGTTGAAGGGAGTGAGGATTAACCTCAGTTTTTAACCACTCTGGAATCGTGCCAATTTCACCCTGAGCAACTGGCTTATCAAAACTGTCTGGGTCTGCCAGAAAGTAACGCCCAGTGGATAGCGAGATTGACTTGAGTGGAGACAGCTTTTTACTCGTGGCCTCACAGCCAATAAAAGTAGCCCCACTTTTGAAAGTATCGCCAAAACCTGCGGTGTTTTTCGTCCCCACCCAAGATGTGAGATTCTTTCCATGCAACACAACGAAAATTTGTGCGCCCTTCTTACTGGCACGAGTGAACAAAAAACGAATGATCCATTGCTTCTGCTCATCGCTGAGATAATCAGACAAAGCCACAGCTTCATCAATCACCAAAATAATATCTATGTAACTATTTTGGTTGGCGTTGTCCATCTCCCTTAAATATTGGTACAAATCGCCGGCAACCTTAGCATCAGCCTTTGCACCATCTACTTGGGGGTAACTAAGTCTGCATACTAAGTGATGGCATTGAAACGGGTATATATCATCACCTGCACTAAAGTAGTGAATCTTAGTATTTGGCTCAAGTGCTTTACTGAGGATGGCTAGAATCGCCATTAATGTACCCTTACCACCGCGCTGATTACCAGCAATCACCGTGATTTGGTCACGGATGCACTTGGCGATGTCAAAACCACTGTTTGTTAATGCGTCAATAATTGCGATCGCTCGGTGGTGTAGCGGTAACGCCAAGACCGCTTGAATATCTGGTGCTATTGCCTGTGCAGCAGGTTCAGTCTTTGGGGGACTAGGCAACTGGACAAAATGCGGTTGTGGCAGTTCAACAAACTTGGGTGAAGGCAGCTTTGGTTGTGGCAGTTGGGATTGTTGCTGAATGAGAGTAACTTGTGCATGGTCAATTCTGGGGTCAGGGGCCACCTGTGCCAGATGTTTGCACAACTGCTCAACAGTAGGAAATGCGCCTCTATAAGTGGTGAAGTTGTCCAGTAGCCACCTGTAAGCATAGAAACGCTTGCCTGCTTCTACACTCGTGAGAAAATCGGTGAGAGTGTTGGTGTACTGCCGCAGCATCACAAATTCACTACGCTCTGTGGGTGTAAGGTGGTTCATTAAATCTACAATTTCATTCGAGCCATTCAACCATTCGGCTCTCGCTTCGCTGTCGCCCATTGCCGCCAAAAATTCTAGGAAGTTACCCCGCATAAAGGGAATGGGAGCAAAGCAGTGGGAATCGGTCATATCTTGTACCACTGACCAAGCGTAACCCAGACCCGCAACTAACGCACCGATGGGGGCGAGTGGGGAGGTGGCATAACAAACAGCCCCAATTGATGCCGTTGCTAGAGTAACGCATTTAGCTAGGTTCATCCCCGCCCTTTCAGTTTTGGCACGAACCAATAATTGATCCAGCCTTTCTACTAGCCAAGGGGCGATGTTACCCGCTTCCAAATGTTCAATGCAGGGATAGTCAGCCCGTAATGAGGCAGTTTCCTTTGTGGCAAGTTGCGGTACTGGTTGATGAATATCGGGTGAAAATTCCATAGTTTTCTCCAATTAAAAGCTCTGGCGCAGAGGTGCAGGAGAGAGGTTACTGTCAATCCCCCCTGCTCCGAATGGCACGCTCGTTAAGCTGAAGGGTATGCAGCGTAAGAATTACAGAGGGGCAGGGGTGCAGAGGGGAATTTCTATTTCTTGCGAACGCACAGCATAAAACTTCTTCTTTCTCCCCTGCTCCCTTGCTCCAAAGCTTACTTAGTTAGTCGCCAAATTGTGTAACCGATTTCGCCTGCCATCATCGTGGTGAAGTTATAAGCCAAACACCCCAAAATTTGTCCAGGGTCACTGTAGGCGAAGGGATTGCGACCAAAAAACGTTGTCGTTAAGTCGAATATCCAGAAAAACAGTGCGATTGCGCCTCCGGCATGGCGTTCTTTCATACCAGCAACCTTATAGTCACGCCACAGTGCGGTAGTCAGGTCAATGTTTGCACTCGGCTTGCTACCAAGGGTGTACTGTTTGGATTCTTCAAACTCGGCTTTGGCTTGGTCTGGGCGTTTACCCCGTAAGCTCCGGGCTTCCATTACCTGAACTAAAGCCGATATGCCAAGTGAAAGCCAGAAAAATAGATTAAACGGTAGCGTTAGCCAGCCAAACCAACCAATCCAAGTTGTTTCAAACCAGGAAAACATCGGAATGCCTTGAAAGAGGGTCTGCCAAATTCCATCAGAACTGAGGAGTGTACCAAGAAAGAACCCCATTGCGCCGAGTATTTTTGTGCCGGATGAGCCTGGGGTAACAAACTGAGCGAAGATGTGGGTAATGAAGGTCACGGGCAGGGCAATGATATCAACAATCCATTGCGCTAAGATTTCAGCGTAATTAGTGACTCTTTTGTTGCTGGTTTTTGAGGAAGTTGCAGCTGTTGAGTGTGAATCAGAAGGTGGCTTATATTCTGCACTTTTCATGATTTATTATTCTCCAATTGGGGTGAGAGATTGCAGACATTTTTGTAGTGATACTTCCAAAGCCAACGGCGTTCTGCTATCTGCCCTATACAGCGACCTCCTGAGTCATAAACATAAACTAGTTCATCCTCTTGGTAATAGCTGGTGTCTGGTCTTGGGTTGCGTTTTGGGTTGTCTAAATAGCCTCTAATTCTGAGTTTTAAACTTGTCGGTAATATGCCAGTAGAGTTCAGTTTGTCGCTGGTCAGTTTGCGTTGTTCTATGCGTGAACGTTCAACAGATTCTCTAGCTTCTAAGTTCGACACAGCAGAGAAAGTGTAGAACTGCTGAGGCAATTTGATAAACATAGGTGCAGCAATCAAACCCAAACCCAGTAGCCCCAGCATGGCTTGTTTTTGGTACTTCATTGCTGAGTTTTTAATTGGTTGATGATTGCTTCCGCTAGTCCTAGATGGTCGCCTATTGGCGTGTACTGATACAAATCCTCTTGCAGTTTTTGGATAGTATCAGCCGATTCTGACAGTAAATATTGTCCCTGTGTAGCAATTTCAGTAGCGATTAAGTTTTCAGTTATCGCTTTCAAAAAATGCAGTTTTTCAATGCGATTAATCCCTTCGAGGCAAGAACCATAAGTATCTTGCAACCAGTCTAAATAGGTTCCATCTCCAGGCGTTAGAGCGCAGTAGTACCCTAATGGTTTCGTCATGATTTACAATCCTTATGTCGTTTATCGTTATGCGGCGGTAGACACATAGGTAGGGCGATTGCAATGATTCGCAGTCCGTGCAATCGCTCTCCCATCACTGAAAAAATCCTTCAGTAGAAACATCAACGGTTGAAGCTGCGGCCGAACATTGCAGAGTATTGAAAAATTGGCTGACATCCCCAAGAGTCACGTCACAATCAAAGTTCAACCTTTGATACTGTGGATGCTGTCGAATTTGTGTTAGTAATTGTTGGGCTTGTGCAACTAATTCTGGCAGTGGTTGAGTATTCATTTTTCACCTCAAAAAATCGATAACTGCAATGATTCCAGGCTGATAACACTCGCATTGGTACTCATACCTGACACTTCGTAACAGCTAGTAGTCAAAGCCTTGTAATTCAGCAATAAATCAACCTTTTTTCGTTGTCCAGGCAGAGGGCGAAAATGGTACTTTGGATGCTGAATTGTGCCTGTTTTATAGAGGTATTGATAGAGTGTTCTATCAATCTGGTAGACTTTTGAATTGGTTAGTAGGGTTGAGTCATAGACTATGTTTAGGTTATTCATGGCTACCTCTTAAAGACTTAACAAGAGTGTCGCCGTAGTTAACCAACAGGATGCTAAATAGCTGAGAGTAAGTGTTGATTCCTGTCTGTTCAATGATTTCTTTGGCTAATGGTAAATGCTTTTCGTCTAGGACTACACGCGTTTGACTCATAATTTAAGACTCCTCATCAAAGCCTGACCTTTCGGCTTCTCTATTGTTTGTGTTTGTTCAATTGGTGTGATTTCTGTCAAATTTTGTGGCTGTTGAAGAACAGGTTTTGTTAGAGGTGTTTGAAAACTGGTTACATTGCCTGCCAAGTATTCTGAAATTAATAAATTTGTGGCAGAAGCTATATTGATTCCTCGAGATAACCCGTATTGTGACAACCAATCATGATGACGTTTATCTAGTCTCACTCTCGTTTCGCTTGTCTCAATTTGTGACAAATCAGAGAGTTTCAAGTCCCATTTATGTTTGATTGCATCCAACAGTAGATTTACGGTATCACTCAGCTTTGAATAGTTAAGTGAAAGTCTGATTCCCTCTACTTTGGCGGCAACCAAAACCGCTAAACGTACTTGCATTTCTTTACATAGCCAGTAGTGCAGTAATGTTGGACAAATGAGGGTCAACTGGAATATAAAACCCAGGTTTTGCACTCAATTTATGGCGTACTAAATTGGCACATCCACCAATCAGCATGATGTTGGTGACATCTGCCAAGTAATCGTTAGCAGCTGTAGTAATGCTGTCCATCAGTCCGTTAAACCAGTTTTCTAACAAGCCAGGGAAGACTGAAGAAAAATCATACTTGCGCCCGTAGGTGAGGGAGCCGTCAGCAATGGCATCCATCATTTTGGCGACCTTAAAGGCAACGTTATCGCGCTTGGCATAACTCTGCATGAGGTCAGAGTTGATGATGTCGTTAGCCAGGGAGACACCACCCACCTTGGGGATGGAACGACGGGTGAGAATTTCACCACCGGGAGTCATGACAACATAGTTAGTCGTGCCGCCGCCGATGTCGATGCCGAGTGTATCGCCTTCCATATCCAGCAAGCTTTTTTTATAACCGTTAACTACAGCCACATCGGTTTCTAGGTAAAACTCAACATTCTTGATGCGGTGTTTATAGGTTCTGCCATTGACTGTAACTTGATGCTCTGCAATCAAAGTTTGACGGATAGCATCTTCATCCCAGTGATTGCGCTCTGGCACTAAGAACCGGACATTACCCTCAAAATCTTGCCTTAGTCCTGCCAGGGTGAAAGGTTTAACAAATTCCGGTAACTGCTTTCCTCGCTCGGCGGCGGTTTGTGGGTTTTTCTGCTTGGTGGCGCGTTCTCCGAGAACTAATACTTTGTTGTCTAGTTTGACGCTGGGTGAATCATCTGTATCTAAGTCTCTAGCACTGGTATAGGTTACGTCTTGAAAGACTGAGCGCATCACGCGGGGTTTTTCACCTTTGAGGGCAGTAATGCTGGTGAAGTTGCCAATATCTGCAAAGTAAATGTTGTACACTTGCTTTCTCCTATGAAGCTAGTAGCAACCGCATTACATATATATAGATGCGGCTGTTGCTAACCTTTGATGGAGTGTAGGAATGTCGGTTGAGGCTTTCGCACGCACTTATCTTGATTTTCGGATGAATTACTTTATTTAGAAGCGTTTACGTTTATTTAAAGGCTAATAATCTTTCTAGCAACATATTTATCCTAGATGTGGTTTTTTACGCCTTTTATCGTCCGTCTTGCGCTCACATCTATAGATTAACACCTTTTCTGGATTAATCCGTTAATCCGTTAATGGATTTATATACTAATAAGTTATAGATTCATACGTAGGATAAAGTAATATTTATCTGATGGATTTATCCGGTAAACCGATATAAACTTTATGGAGAATGAGAAACAGTATTTAAGAACGAAGATAGATAAGAAGTTACACAAGGAATTCAAAAAACTCTGTACTGACCTAGAGGTGACGATGGAACAGGTTACGGGAGAATTAATAGAAAAATGGGTGCAAGAGCAGCAACAGCAACAGAAGGGTAAAAGCTAACGCCTTCACCCTTTAAGTAATACATAATTATCAATATTAAGAATTTGTCTACGGCTAATTCATTAAATTTGATACAACCTCCATCTTCTAAATGCCCATGAAATAAGTCAAATTATATTTAATACCACTACCATTAATAATATTATTAGTGGTATTAAAATCATGTTTATAATATGAGTAAAAGTTTTTGAGAAGCTTGTATTGTCAGGCTTTGAGGAAAATAAATAAATTATTTTCTTTTTGAAAGTGACAATTTACTATTTATTTTTTTGTGAGATCAATTATTATGAAAGAGGACTATACCCTTAGTCCATCTTTTCTAAGTATTTTGTCTATCGATATACATAAGAAAAGAATGCCTCCCTGGACTCAACTTGTTAGCGCAAGTTGTTTAGCAGTCCGAGAAGACAAACCTCATAAGAATGTATTTAAATTTCTTTATAACCCAATCGTAACAGTTCCGATGAACAGTAGCAACGGGTTTAACGAGAAATTTGATTAAAGCATTGGTGAATCTTCAAGGGAGGTAAAGCCCACATCATTTACCTCATAAGGATTTCACAATGGTATCCCTTTTGAAAGGACACGAGACCGTTGATTGCTCCGTTATGCCAGGGGAGATAGCCGACAACGCTTCCTTTGATATTCGCAATTTCATAGACCAGTTAGAACCAGCCAAAGAGAAAAATAAATACATCTGCCCCGCTTGCGGCGGTCATAACCTCAGCATCAACCCCAGTAACGGCAAATACACTTGTTATAACGAGTGCCTTCACCGCGATATTCGAGAAGCAATCAAACCTTGGAGTCAGGTATTAGAAGAGAGAAGACTTAACTCGCCACCACCACCCAGACCCAAACCGATAAAGGCGAAGAAACCAGCAGCTTTACCCAAAGTTTTAAATCTCGACCCATCGCAGTTAAGAATATGCAGGCTCAACGGCGAAATCACCACACCACAACCCATAAAACCCGATTTCATCCCCAAATCCGTTACCTCCAAGCTCAGGGAAGATGGAGCTACACCAGAAGAATTACAACAAATTACAGTTATCGAATACGACTACAGCGACGGGCGAAAAGCACACAGATTCTCTTGTTCCTGTGCTGCTGTCCCCAAAGGCAGAGTCAAAACATTCTCCGTCAGCCGAATTGACCCAACCACTAATAAAGTTGTCTGGAAGAAAGAAGGAAAATGGCCTGCTTACAAACAGGATGAAGCGATCGCTATTATCAAAGCTACAGATGGCATCCCCGTACTACTAGCCCATGAAGGAGAAAAATGCGTCGAAGCCAGCCGCATCGAAACCCTAGCCAGCATTACTTGGGTAGGTAGCAGTTCCGATGGTGAAATACTCCATTCATTGAGCCAAATTAAAAATCTCACTAGTAAAGATTTCTTACTGGCTTACTGCGTTGATCATGATGAAACAGGCTGGAAGAAAGCTCGGAGAATCGAAGATATTTGCTCGAAAGCCGGAGTAAATTTTGTTGCCATCGACTTGCTAAAAATTCAGCCGACTCTGCAAGATAAAGGAGATATAGCAGATATTTTGGCATCCGGCATGACGGGCGATGAACTAATAGAGCTGCTGTTAAAGCAGATAGCAGAAATTACAGCCTCAAGAGCAGCAGCCGTTGATTTAGACGCAACAGAACAAGAAATTGGCAGCGAC
>NZ_CP063795.1 GCF_025860405.1 Tolypothrix sp. PCC 7712
AGATACAGAATTAAAATTTAAGCTCCGAATAATTATCCTAAAATTACTATTTTGAGTCCCACTTATAGAGTCAAAATTACCTTGAGCAGTAGCAATTTTATCACCATCAGGACTAAAACTCACACTGTATGCCTCAGAATAGGAATCACTTTTAAAAGCGTTTAGTAACTTCCCATCTATACTCCAAAGTTTGGTAGTACCATCATCACTAGCAGTAGCAATTTTTTTACCATCAGGATTAAAGCTTACACTGTGTACCCCACCATAAGTTTCAAAAGTGTTCAGTAACTCCCCATCTATACTCCAAAGTTTAGCAGTACTATCAGCACTAGCAGTAGCAATTTTTTTACCATCAGGGCTAAACCTCACGCTGTACACAGGATAATTAGGATTATGTAAAAAATCTTGAAGTAATTGACCGTCTATACTCCAAAGTTTAGCAGTACCATCAGCACTAGCAGTAGCAATTTTCTTACCATCAGGGCTAAATCTTAAATCCCAAATTTCTACATTATCATCGGAAGTCTTGATAGTATTTATTGTTTTTGATATGAGAAATTTGTTACTATCAAAGTTAACTAATTTAACTTTCCCATCACTACAACCAATAGCAATTGTTCTAATATCAACAGGGCTAAAAATTACGCTCTTAACTCTATCATGCTTTAGCTTTATCAAATCTTTAAGAAATTTTCCTTTTTTATCCCAAAGTTTGGCGCTGCCATCTTCACTTGCAGTGGCAATTATTTTTCCATCAGGGCTAAAACTTAGGCTATATACACGTTTTGAATGACCTCTCAGAGTATGTATTAACCTACCGTTTGAATTCCAGACTGTGGCAGTACCATCAGCATTAGAGCTAGCAATTTTCTTGCCATCAGGGCTAAAAGTTATATTCCAAATTAAACTACTTTGTATTGGAAATGATATTTGAAAATTTTCATTAAGCACACTCCAGAGTTTAGTAGTATTATCCTTACTAGCGGTAGCGAGTATCTTACTATCAGCACTAAAAGCTATGCTGTAAATGGAAGCATCATGAGCTTTCAAAGTGTGAAGTAATTGACCCTTCTTATTCCAGAGTCTAGCAGTCCCATTAGTACTAGCAGTAGCGATTATTGTGCTGTCATGGTTAAAAGCTACACTGTGAATGGTTTCATTATATACTTTTAAAGTATGACGTAATTGACCATTCTTATCCCAGAGGCTAGCAGTACCATCAATGCTAGCAGTAGCAATCATTGTGCTGTCATAGTTAAAAATAATATTCCTAATTCTATTACTATGACCTTTAAAGCTATTTAATAATTTACCATCTCTACTCCAAAGCTTGACAGTACCATCAGCACTAGCAGTAGCAATTATTTTGTCGTCAGAGCTAAAGCTGACGCTACCTAAAGATGAGTTATCTTCAAATGTATGTATTAACTTATCGTTTATACCCCAGAGTTTTACCGTTTTGTCACTACTAGCAGTCGCAATTATCTTATTATTATGACTAAAACTTACATCACGTACAATACCAGAATGACCTTGAAAGTTACGTATTAACTTACCATTTATATCCCAGAGTTTAACAGTATTATCATCACTAGCAGTAGCAATCATCTTGCTATCATAACTAAAGGCTACACTACGTACATTACCAGAATGACCTTTAAGATTATGTAGTAACTCCCCATCTATACTCCAAAGTATAGCAGTACCGTCTCTACTAGCAGTAGCAATCATTTTTCCATCAGGACTGAAACTTACATCTGAGACCTCATCTTCATGTCCTTCTAATCGATTTTGCTCTTGTATTTGTTCTAAGACTTTTCTTAGCTGTTGAAAAGTCTGATTTTTGATAATCTCTGGTAGTATTTTAATGGTAGATAATTTATTAGTTGCTTCTAAGCTGGTAACTAATGCTCCAATCTGATCATCAGGAAAAATGGCTAGAGATTTTATATTTAGCTCGCTTATTTGGTTTATTGCTTTTACCTCAGCATATACAAAATTTACTACTATTCCTGCCATTAGCAAAATAACGAGCAATACAACAAATCCAAAGCGAATTATTCGCTGTGCTTTACGTTGCGCCCTAATTAATGTCTGATTAGCCTCACTTAATATCCAACTCGCCTCTTTTTCTACTTCTAAAGCAGTTTGAACTTCTCGTTTATCCAACTCAAGGCTTGCTGTTAAGAATTGATAATCTAAATTGCTTAAGCTTTTATCCGCAGCCCACGCCTGTGCATCCCGTAATGCCTGCCCCCTCAAAAGTCGTGATTCATCCTGGCAATGAGAAGCTAACCATGCCGTGAAGGTCTCGGAATAAGGACGTAAGGAAGCTAACGCCTTATTTACCCATTCCAGATCAAATACATATGCGTAAATGCGATTATAAACTTTTAAACAGTTCTGCTGCTTGACAACTAACCCTGATAGCCGTAACTCAATTTGCTCAGAACTGCCATCGCCTGGAACTTCCCGCTGTTGCAAGATTTGCTGATAAAGAGCTAAAAGTTGGGCAGCACGCTGTTCATTACTTAACAGTCGGTCTCGAATTGTCTTTAAATGTTCTGGTTCATCTTGAGTTTCCCAATTTTCAATTAGTTTTGAGTTGACTAAGGTTTCAATCCAATTCTTTTCGTTACCAATTTGTATCGTAGCAGCAGAGGTAAGAACCAATTGACACAGTTTTTGAGTGAGAAAAGGTTGACCACCTGTCCAATTCAAAATCTCTTTTAGTAAAGCATCTGGATTACTAACAAATCCCGTTAATCCTCGGACTAAAGGAGTTACTTCATGCAACTGAAAACCTCTCAATTCAATGGTTTTACCAACATTGAAAGGGGTACGTTTTTTATCTTGAACCAAATCTGAAGCAGTCGCTACTCCCAATAGGACAAAAGTAAGGCGTGAGTATTCTGTTTTTTCAGAACGCTTGTTGTAGCATTCTCGAAGCAAAGCAAAAAAATCGTCTTTGAAATTTAAATTGAGAACGCTATCAATTTCATCGATAAAAATAACAATGTTTTGCTGAATTTCTTCTAACAGCACTTCTTCAATAAAAACACTTAGACGATAGATAGGAGTAAGATACTCATGGTCTCGCCACCAAGTTCTTAAATTTATCTTTAACTTCAAGCTGCTCACCAGAGTGCCAATTAAGCTCGCATACCAACGATCTGGAGCCACTTGCTGAGTGCCAATTGCTGTAACATCAATAACAGCACAGGCAATACCCTCAGCTTGCAATCGCTGCATGGTGCGAACTCGCAAGCTTGACTTACCCATCTGTCGTGAGTTTAGTACATAACAAAACTCACCTGCTTTCAGCCCTTCATAAAGCTCAGAGTCTGCCTGTCGCTCTACATAGGTTGGAGCATTTGGTGGTAAACTACCCCCAATTTGATATTTGTAATCTAAGTTTTGGAATTTATTCATAGATCAAGTTCACGTTTCCATGTCAGTAAATGGCAAACGTTGTTGGAAATATTGGCGATACAAATCGCAGCGTGGTATTACATGATTACCTTCCTTCTTTACCATACCCATACTGTATAATTTAAATGCCAGTGTTGGTTTTAATTCCACAGGTTTGTTTGTAGCAACTACCTCGCTAAATGCGGCTCCTAACTCTGGATACTGTTCCAGATTCCACAAGTGGCGTCGCAAATGATCACTATAAGGTCCGGCTTCAGTAGGAGCCGTTTGCAGCAATTGTGCAAGCGTGATGTCATTATGAGTGATGTGATACATCGCCAACCGCACTAAGTATGGTTGTCCACCCACTAGGTTCATTAATTGCTGTATATGGTCAGTCTCCCAATCTAGCCGATGCCGCTGGGCTAAATCTTTTACTTGCTCCAAGCTAAATTCTGGTAAATCAATCGCTAGCCCTACATTGAATGGTGATTGATTGATGTTCATGGGAATATAAACTTCTGTCGAATGCACCACCACTAACCGAAGCTTTTTCCATATGTCGCTACTATAATCGCCATACTTAGCTTTTTCATACCAAGCTCGTAGAAGACCAAAAAAGTCGTTGGCAATTTCTGGATATGAAAAAATTCTATCAACTTCATCTAAACCAATAGCTACACAGTTATCAGTTTTTGCTAGTAAATAATCTTCAAAGTATGTAGTAGTGTTATAGCTGCTATCAAAGATATCATCCCAATAATCAGCTAACTGATTCGGCAACCGCAGACTTTGACCTATGCAAGCACAGAACCAGCGTAAGAATCTATCTAGACTAGTGAAAACCTCAGATGAGGCAAGTTGGAAACTCAGGGTAACTGTGCGACAGCCTTGCTCTCTTGCTTGATACAAAATCCGTGCCATTAACGAAGTTTTTCCCATCTGTCTGGGTGCTTTAATACGGATCAGGGCACCTGGTTGCAAAACTTCTTGGTAACAGCGAGTTTCGATTGGAGGGCGTTCTATATAAAAGGCAGAAGCAAGTCCAACTTGACCCACAGGCAGTTCTGGCTCTGCAACTGGTAAAGGGCGTTCCTCGGCTATTACTATTGGCAAAGGGGATACTGCTGACAATGCCTCTAAAGGTTTATCTTTTACCTGTACTTGGTCTCCTGCTAGCAGGTTTATAATTACTTGAACAAGTTTTGGAGTATCGGTAGGTGTTCTCCACTCCCACGCTTGAACTCCCTGTAGGTAGCCGCGCAGGTCATGGTTTAAAGTCTTACTTTCACCTATATGAATGGGTACAATCTGTAGTTTGCGGTTGGGTCTAGCAGTTTGTAAATCTCTAGCTCGCCGAATTCCTTCAGTGACCATTTCGCTGACAGATGCTTGAGGGGATAATAAGAATACTAAGCAATCGCACTGCTCCAATTCTTCATCAAAGCGGTGTCGCCAGTCTGTTTCATTCTCCTTTTTAAGAAACACTCTTTTTCCGTCTGCTTTCAAGCTTTCACTTATTTGCTGAGCCACGCTAAAATCTGGCTCTTGTATGCAATGACTAATAAAAACTCTAGCGCTATGTACTCTGTTAATGTTCCAATTAGTTCTTATTTGTTCTGGCTCTAAGTTTCGTTGGGGGGGATACCACTCATGGGAAGCAACAATATCTGTTGGTGCCAAATCTAGAGCATGAGCAATTTTCTCGATCGCATCTCTCTGTACCTTGTACCCCCAGTGAGGATTGAGTAGTCGCTTGACCTGATCAATACTTACATCTGCTTGGGTGGCAAGCTCTTCTTGGGTGTAACCTTTTTCGTTCATTCTTGATTGTAGCTTTTTCACACCTTCATTGCTAGCCAAAAAACCACGACGTCTACTCTTCTGAGTCATAACAGGAATTTATCTCAGGTTTCAGAAACTCGTAAGTCAGATAATTATACCAATTGTCTAAAGGGCGAATAAATGATTTTAACTAATTGCATTTAACTGCCCTTTTAGTCACAAAAACTAGTAAATTATGTAATTTAATTAACTATTAATGTTAATTAATTGAGTAAAAAATATTTTTTACTATTTGCATTTAACAGCATTAATTTGCCCTGGTGGGGTAATACCTTACTCAAATATTCTGAAAACAAGAAGCGACACAATCCTGCAATTCAACCTCTAATGAATACACATAAATTAGATTTACTTTTACCGATACGACAAAAGCTCGATGCTAATGCCAAACAAAAAACTCAGGTAGCAAAGTTGACTCTTTGTTTAGTCAGCAGGAAAGAAAAATGATTGCTATAGCAAAGCGCTTGATCGCTCCGTCATGCTCAAGGTATTCAAAAAAAAATAAATATTAGGAGAAAGTATGAGCAATATTTTATTAATTGATGAACCACCTGCAACAAAAAAACTCTTAATGAAATGCTTGGAAACAGGAGGTTTTGAGGTAATTATCACAGAAAATGGTCTTGTTAATGTTCAGTTAGTGCATCAGAAATTCTCTACTACAACCGAAAGTAAAAAAACAAATACTCAGAAGTCCATATTTCCATCGATTCCCCGACTGCGTGAAGTTTTCGAGTTCATTGAATTGAATTATCATCAAAGCATTAGATTAAAAGAAGTAGCTCAAGCAGTTGGTTATTCCTCAGCTTATTTAACCGACTTAGTGCGAAGACTTACCGGAAAAACCGTCAATAATTGGATTATCGAGCGCCGACTTGCTGCTGCAAGTACCTTACTTTTAGAAACCAATTACTCCGTTGATGAGATTGCTTTAAAAATTGGCTATCAAAATATTAATCATTTCTACTGTCAGTTTCGTGATTACTATAAAAATACGCCCTGTGGTTGGAGAAAAATACAACACTGTAAACAAGGTCAGAACCAAATACTGCAACCAGCATTAGAAGATATTGCTAGTTAAACTAATAGATTTAAGACTCATTAACTACTCTCAGCAGAAGAAAACAACAACTAGTCAGATTCTTTGTTGTGTAGAATAGCACTTCCCATTCGATTCATTGGAAGTCGGCGGGCGCAGGAGAACTTTTTTCCATGCACCATGCCCTAAAACTTCATACCAAACCTTCTAAACAACCAAAATCAAATATTAATATGTATTGCTCTAATAAATACAGGATTTTTTCTTGCGATGGTGGTGGATTTAGAGGATATCTAACCTCACTGATTCTTGAAAGTATTGAAAAAAAAATAAATAACAAAATTGCAGTATTACAAATGAAAAACAATGCTAGCGGTCAAAAGCTTGGCGACTATTTTGAAATGTATGCTGGCACATCAACTGGAGCATTAATTGCCTGCGGACTTGCAAAAGGGTTAAGTGCAAAGGAAATCAAAAATATATACTGCAAAGACGGAGAAAAAATATTTCCTAACTTAAATATCTGGAAGGAAGTGCGGTATAGAGCCGCCCAATTCCTGAGTGCTTTTACTATTCAAAGCTTAACAGGAATGACATCCAAGCATCACTTTTGGTTAAGCAAGCCTTTATTTGATGGAACCGAATTACAAAAGGCTATTGAGGACGTTTTTGGTCAAGACACTCACTTCGGAGATTTAGCACAGAATAAAAGAATAATTATTACTAGCTATGATGTTTGGAATTCCTTGCCAGTTATTTTTGATAACCAAAACGAAGAACATCAATCACTGAAAATAGTTGATATTCTCTTAGCATCTGCTGCTTATCCCGGTGGATTTCCTGCCCATAGTATCTCAAATCCGTCTTTCATAAAACACCAAACCAAACTTGGAAGCTCAAAATCTAATGACGATGGCTTTCCATTAGTTGACGGAGGTTTGGTCGCTAATAATCCAGCATTGCTGGCTCTTGCAGAGTACTGTAAATACAAAAAAAATAATCCTCAAATTCCCGATGCAGTTATTCTGGCTACTTTTGGTACTGGAAAGCTCGCTCTGAGATTCAACTTAAAGCAAACAAAAACTATGGGACTACTTGATTGGACTTTTCCTTTTGGTAATCCCTTATCAGAAGTCATTTTTGGAGGTTACTCAAGACTTACTGACAATATTGCTTCATCATTGCTTAAAGACTACATCAATAAAGATGGTGTAGACAACTATTTCAGATTCCAACCGTACATTGAGACTATCGAAAACCAATCTTCAACGGTTTCTCCTAATCCTGATTCAGTATTTATTACTCCTCAAGAACGAAAACAATTTGAGAGTGCAACGTTTCAGCACAGTTCAAAAAATGTCTTAGAAAAGATTGCTGACAAGTATCTGACTGAAAAGTTAGAAAACTCAAATACTTCAAACAATCAGCAAATACAGGTTACCCAAAGAATAGAGAAATTGGTCATAAATCTCTTGTAATTTAGCTGCTGAAAAAAAGTTTTTGATGGTAAAAGTATACCGATGTTTTGGAGCCGTCAATGTTCTCCAGAAAGTAATTAAGGAATTCAAATCTTGCGGTGTCGAAGTTGATGGATGGGGGTATAGAGTTTTGTATAGATACAGGTCGGGACTGTTAAAAAACTAAGTCTCCCGCGCAGCCTTAAGAGAACAAAATTTTTCTGCTGTTAAATATAAGGAAACT
This sequence comes from Tolypothrix sp. PCC 7712, assembly GCF_025860405.1. Classification (GTDB taxonomy): domain Bacteria; phylum Cyanobacteriota; class Cyanobacteriia; order Cyanobacteriales; family Nostocaceae; genus Aulosira; species Aulosira diplosiphon. The sequence continues at coordinate 7,997 of NZ_CP063795.1, forward strand.
AGCGATTTTTCCGCCTACTATAAGGTACATTCAGTAAATCAATCGCTCGTTTCTTAGCCGCTTCCCCACGCCGATCATACTTACTTGTAGTACTTGGCGACGCATGACCTGCAAGTTTAGCTACCGTGACGATATCTGCACCCGCATCCAATAGATTACCGATAAAAGTTCTTCTAAAATCATGAGGTGTAAACGCATCCACATCGGCTCTTTCCCCGCGTCGTTGCAATGCTCGCAATACCCCCTGCTCACTCATCCGCTTTGGAATAATTTTCTGTGCCTTATTTAAAGGATAAAAAAGCGGCCCCGGTGCTTTACCTCGAATCAGCAACCAATCAAGGACTGCTTGCACACCAGCTTCAGGTAAATACACAATTCTTTCCTTCCGCCCTTTAGCTTCCCTTATTGTCAATGACCGAGTACGCGGCTTAAAATCATTCAAATCAAGAAATGTTATCTCACTGCGACGCAACCCTACCGTCAAAACTGCCAGCAGTGCTGCATCTCTGCGACCCAATGTTGAATCATCTTGAATACAATCATCCCAAAGTGCAGAAATTTCTTCAGGATCGAGTTCGCGCCCTTTCAATAAACTCTGTCCCCGCACAGACTCAATATCAGCCGCTCGTCCATACTCATCCGTGGACATTAACCCCAAACGCCATGCTTCCTTAAGCGTCCGCCGTAATGCACATAGCATCTTATTCGCCATCGCCGGACTGTATTTTTCCATCAGCACCGACCTCACCGCAGCTGTATGCTGGTAACGCAACTTTGACCAATCCAAAGTACTTGCATCACAAGTGTCATTGGTCAACAACCGGGCGATCGCATTTAACGCTTCGCGCATTGTCCGCCGGGAACCCTCACCCAGACTGTTGAGATAAACTTCAGCTGGGTGCATAGTTAGCGGTACTGGTTCAGTTAACGCCAGCGACTCTGGATTAAAATTGGATGCGATCGCTTTCACGGGCTTTTAGGTAGAAGCTTTAACTACATCCTCCAACAATTGTCCTACAACCACAACCCTTTCAGCCCCTATGGATTGCGTGAAGTGTTTTTCTCTCCACCCATTAGGGCTGTAAGGCGCACTACATCTAGATATTGTGTCTGTGTCTGCTATTGGACTGATTGCTACTTGAGCTTTTTAGCCAAATTAGCTAAACGAGTCATGCTAGAGCGAATATTACCTGCTTCTTTGCGAGCCTTCAGGCGTTTTTTAGCTTCTTTTAGCACTTGGTTCATGACTGAATCTTTTTCTTTGCAGGTAACATAAAAAGCTTCCAAGAGCGTTTCAACTGTGATTTTTTCTTGGCTGCATAATTCATCGAGTTCTTGCTTGATTTCTACTTCCAAACGCACAGGTAATCTAGGGGCAATTTCCGGAAAGTTGGCTAGTTGCTCTTCTAATCTTGCCAGTTCCGAAACAGAGCTATCAGCAGTTGATGTTTCATCAACATCAGGGGTAAGTGATTCCTGCTCTTGTGGAGCTAACACATCTTCTCGTGGTGCAACTGTTGGTGCAACCGCTCTATTTCTGATTTCGTCTAGAATATTCATGTTTTTAGCTAATAGTAAAATTTATTACACTGGTTCCGCTGGAATTAATTTGGCATATTCTGCTGACAAAGCTGGCTTAAGCCGTTGAGCTAAGACATGAATCGCATATTCCAGATTGGGCTGTCCCAAGTCTGTTGGTGCAACTCTTTGGTTGATGGCATTTTTAAATACATCCGATTCCAAAATATGCGGCAACATTAACTCATCCGCCACTAACTCCCGCATGGTATCAATACTGGTTTTAGTAGCGTTTGTGGGATGCAAACCAGTCCAGCGAGCGCGAAACGGCACTACACCCAGTAGTTCACCATAAGGTAGAGCCGCTTTAAATTCTTTAATTAATTCCATAGTCCGCAACAGGGATTGCACTCCCTTAACGTTTGACTCTGCTGGAATCACCCATTTATCCCCAGCACCCAAGGAAGTCTGTGCTAAATGCGAACGTTCTGGGGGTGGATCTACAATTGCCACGCCGAAATTACTCACAATTGGTTGCAGGCGATTCCTTAAAATAAACAGACTTAAGCCACTGGAAGCCAATTTATAGTTGGCACTTTCCAATCCGTCATCTGAAGGAATTAAGAACAGGTTGGTATTGCTGATGGTACGGTCGCCCAGTTTAACGTCAGGTACAGATGCAATGGCATCGATAATTTTTGTTTTCTCTTCTGGTTGTGTGAGAACTTCCAGTAAGGTTGGGGTATGAGGTTGCACTTGTACCCCTAAGAAACTGGTCAAACTAGATTGGGGGTCGCAATCCACAAATAAAACAGGAATTCCTAAGCGCCCCAAATACCTCCCCAGCATCAAGGCTACCGTAGACTTTCCCTGACCCCCAGCCAAGCCCAAGGAGACGACTGTTGGCGGATTTGACATAAAGCAATTACATAAAATTACTAAAGTACAAAGTAACAAATATACTAATTGACTTTTGTAGAGTTGTATTATTGTGCAATAGTGCAATTTCACTATTGTATTTTTGTACAATAATGCAAAAGTACTTTTGTACAATTCTACTTTTGTATAAAAGTAGAATTGTACTTTAGTTCAAGTAGATTCTCCAGACCAAACTAACCATAAACCCCAAGTAGTCTGGATGTGCTGGAAAATATAGATATTGCAGTAAAGCAGAACCAACCATGACTGAAGCCAAGTCTACTCGTACAGTGCGCCGGGGAAGAATCTTCCCCGAAATCCAGTGGTCTGAAGAGAAGAAAGCTCAATGGCAAGCTGAAAAAGCAGAATTTAGGCAGCGCTGCGAGCAAATCTTTAAAAAATTACAGCCAGAATTAATTAAGACTCACTACAACTGGTATATAGCAGTTGAACCAGAAAGCGGAGAATATTTTATTAATGAGGATGCCTTAGCAGTTAGCCAGATGGTACATGAAAAATACCCGAATGTAAGGCTGCACGTTTTCTGCATCAATGAAACTGGGGCGTGCGGCACGATATGATTTCGGGCAAGTTTGGTGATGAGGATGAATTATTTTTTGAGATAGAGTTGATAGCTGCTGATGGATTAGAACTACCAGTAGAAGCACTTTTTGATACAGGGTTTTCTTGGTGGCTGGCAATTAATAATCAGGATTTAGAAGGACTTGATTGGATTTATCTAGAACAGCAAACAATGCTCACAGCCCAAGGAGAAGCAGAGTTTGACATATATTTAGGAAAGGTGCGAATTGATGGGCAGGAATTTGATATTCCGGTTCATGTGGGTGAAGGAGTGTCAGAAGTTTTACTTGGTCGCCAGTGGTTAAAAACTCGACGGTTGGTTGTGGATATACCATCTAGGGTGTTAACCCTCGGATAAGAAACTTCCAAATAAATAAACATCCCATCACTTTTGAATCTGGGGGAGATAAGGAAGGAAGAATCTGATCATCGCCTTAGCTAAATCCCACACTATTGTCCTAGTGTGGGATTCACAATACACCCCACACACCCCAATCAGGTCACTGTACTTAAACCAGTAGCTTGGTACGATAAAAAGCCCTCAGATACTTTCTCTGAGGGCTTTTGGAGGAAATAGGTGTAAAAATCTTACTAGAACTATTGTACTACTAATGATCCCCCATCAACTCTTTGAACTGTGCGTAAGCTTCCTTCCAAGCGGCTGAACCGCCCTTCTTACACTGCCAGAGCCTCTCAATCATCTCAGTCTGATTCAGTTCAGTTCGTAAAATCTCAATCATCCCCAAAACCTGCTCTCTAGTTAAGTTCAAAGGCGTGAACCGTCCTGGCGAACTCTGACTCAAATCACTACAACCCTTATCAGTCAATTGGTTCAACGGTTCAGCGATAGGTTCAGATAGTTCATAAACCGAACCGGGATGAACTGTATCTTGAATTGCTTGATTTGCTTCATTGCCATCCGCTAACAGTCGCCTCGAATCACGATCATAACCAGAAAAGTTAGGCATTTTTGGTAATGGCAACCATTCATTAAACTTCCCATAGTAATAGCAGCGTTTAACAGCAGATTGACCACATAATTGTTGGATATCTTCCGTCGGCAGTTTCTTATCTTTAGGCAACCATTGAGTAGAAATCAGTGCAGTATATGGCGCTAAATTGTCAGCCGTCATTAACGCCAACGGAATGAACTGTGAACGGACTCCACCACTGACACCAATGTCATCAGTATTAGGGTTAAGCGCAACAATCCAAATATTCCAGCCAGCACTATCTCCCACAGAAACTAGCCCCATAATTACCGTCTTAAACCAATTACCTTCCCCCTCATTCTTCATCAAGCTTGATAGGTAAGTAGCTTCATCTAAAATCAGCAATTTCTGACCAGGAATAGCTTGAAACTCCTTAATAGTTGCTTTGAACCACTCAACAGTTTTACTTGGGTTCCATTCCAACACCTTGGCACGCTTCAGAACATCTACTCTACCAGTGAAATAACCCGTTTCCTTCTCATCTCCTTTCGGGTCAATGTAAAAGATAGTTGTGTCAGGATGCCGCTGTTTGATTTCATCTAACACATTAGAAATTATCAAACCCTTACCACTACCTTGCTGCCCAATAATCAAATGGTTTTGAATGCGAACGCTCATAGCGCTAATTAAATCAAAATTAACCCTAGATTTCGCCAACACACCCCCCGCAGTTGGGAGGTCAACAAATTTTGGCACTGGCAATGCAGTAAACCTGGCAGCAGGAATTCCAATTTCAGTATTAGTTATACTTTCTTGGATAGCCATCACCTGCTCTTCATTGATGCGGGGATCAACCGTGACAGTTGCCAAATGCCCATGCAGCTGCTCAGGAGATGGAAAATTACCTTTTAATTGAATAAACCAATCCAAAATCCATCGGTAAGCATAAAATCTCTTACCTGAAGAGACCTGTGCTAAATAGTCAGTCAAAATATGCGCCGACTGCTTGAGCATGGCAAACTCAAATCTTTCCATTGGCTCCAGGTGACACATCAAGTCAACTAAAGCGTTCTGGTTATTAAACCAATCAGCTCTAGCCTCACTGTCACCCATTGCTGAGAGGAATTCAATTAGATTGCCCCTGATAAATGGGATAGGTGCAAATTGATGGGTGTCGTTAATATCTTGGGCTAGCGACCAGATATAACCAGCAAAAGCCACCAACGCCCCAATTGGGGCTAATGGCGAAGTAGCGTAACAGACTGCTCCTGTTGCAGCAGTGCCAAGTGTTAAGAATTTGGCAAGATTCATGCCTGCTCGTTCTTCCTTGGCACGAATTAACAATTGGTCAAGCCTTTCCTGTAGCCAAGCCGCAGTATTCCCTGCTTCTAAATGTTCAATATTTGGGTAATCTGACCGTAATTTTACTGTTTCTTTAGTTGAGAGAACAGGTAAGATTAAGTCCATGTTTTTCCTCATAATCAAGCTATATATCACCTCAGAAACTTTTAATTTCTGAGGTGTTAATTTTTTATTTCTTGGTCAACTTCCAAATTGAATAACCAATCTCACCTGCCATCATTGAGACAAAGTTGTAGAGCAAACAAGCCATAATTTGGGATGGGTTTGTATACCTCCAAGGGTTACGCCCTACAAAAGTTGTAGTGACATCAAATACCCAAAAGAAGAGTGCAATTGCTCCTGAAGTGTGGCGTTCTTTCATGCCTGCTCTCTTGTAATCACCCCACAGTGCAACTGTTAAATCAATGCTCCCGCTTGGCTTACTTCCCAAAGTGAATTGTTTGCTCGATTCAAATTCAGATTTGGCTTGATTTGGGTCTTTACCACGTAGGGTTTTCGCCTCCATAATTTGCACCAATGCACTGATGCCAAAACTGAGCCAAAATAGCGGGTTAAACGGCAATTGTAGCCAACCAATCCAACCAATCCAGGTGTCTTCAAACCAGGGAAAAATGGGGACACCTTGAAACATTACTTGCCAGATGCCATCTGTTGATAACAGCGTGCCGATAAAGAAGCCAATTGCGCCTACAATCTTTGTGCCGCTTGCCCCTGGTGTGATGAATTGGGCGACTAGATGAGCAACGAAACTCACAGGAAGCGATACTAAATCGACAATCCACCGCGCTAACAGTTCGGCGTAATCACCTAATTTTCTCTGCTGATTCTCTTGCTTAGGTGGCTCCGAAAAACCTTTATAAGTCTCCATCTTTTTTACTCCTGCTTGACTGTTAACAGGGGCGAATTATTACAAGCATTAAGGAAGCGATATTTCCATTGCCATTGCCGTGCTTCAATGCGCCCTATGCACTTACCAACCGAGTCATAAACGTAGACTGTTTCATCTTCTAGATAGCCTGTGACATCCGGTCTGGGGTTACGTTTGGGACTGTCTAAATACCCGCGCATTCGTAATTTGCGGTAAGCAGGTAAAACACCTAATTCGTTGACTAAATTGGCTGTATTCGCTTTTTCAGTTGCTCTTGTGCGTTCAATATCTTCTGATGCTCTGATGGTGGTAGCAGCGTTATAAGCGTTAAATTGTGCTGGTAGTTTCATGAGCATGGGACTGGCGATTAAAGCCAGCCCCGCTAATCCTAACGAGGCTTGCTTTTGATGTTTCATTGCTGATGCTTCAATTGATTGATAATTGCTTCTGCCAGTCCCAGGTGTTCACCTATGGGTAGATGTTGATAAATGTCTGCTTGCAATTTTTGAATGTTGTCTGCGGCGATTTCTTTTATGTAACGTCCTTCAGTGGCTATTTGGGCGTTGAGCAGGTTGACGGTAATAGCCTGGAGAAGATGGAGTTTTTCTAGTCTTGGTATGCCTTCAAGTTGGCTGCCATAGGTATCTTGAAGCCAGTCGAGATAACTGCCATCACCGGGGGTAACGGCACAGTAATACCCTAATGGTTTTGTCATGTTCTAAGATCCTTATTGTGTCTATGATGCGTAGATGCAAGGGGGGCGAACGCCAAGCTTGCCGGCAGGTGCGATCGCTCTCCATTAAAAAAGTGAAAGTTGCACTGCATTACTGCTCACCACCTCGCTACCAGGAACCATATCTGGCACTTCATAACAACGGGTCAGTAGTTTTTGGTGGTTTAAGGTTATATCTGCCTTCTTCCTTTGTCCTTCCAAAGGGCAGAATATGTACTGGGGATGCTGGATTGTCCCTTTTGTGTACAAGTAGCGGTAAAGCGTGCCCTCAATGTGATAGGTTTTGCGGCTACTAAGTAAGGTGCTATCCCAAACCCTAAGCAAATCTTTCATGGACTAAATCTCTCAAATTTTGATGCATCTAAAATTGTGCTTTCGGTTATTTCAGTACACAAATCATTAAGTGCTTGGCAAGCATCCCCAATCGTTACATCTGGGTTATAGTTCAAGCTTTTAAAGTGTGGATGCTGCCTAATATCGATGAGTAATTTTTGGGCAGTATTGACCAATTCCGGTAGTGGTTGATAGTTCATTTTCACCTGCTACATAGTTGAAATTTTTCTGTTTTTAAGCAGGGCGCTTGTAGCTACAAAGGGGCAAGTATTTAATTTCAACATCTGAAGATGGCTGGGGATTTTTGGTTTGCTGCCAACTGGTATATGCGTAGCTGCCAACAAATAACGGAACAACAATGCAACCCATCAAAACTAGTGGATTCACCTTAAATGCAAGCCACTGATAAGATGCTTCTAACTTGCCTCTATTAGCGTCGATTTTGGTTGACATACATTGCTAACCCTACTGCGAATAAACCCACACCAAGAGGCGAAATACAAGCTGCTACACCACCTATTAGAGATAGGGTAGCTACACCGGAATAAAAACAAGTCTCAGCGATTAAGTGCATTTTTCTCTCTCTTGTAATACTCAACAACACTACATAGAAGCGACTATCAGACAGTGCTAATCTGTAGGCAATGTCTAGATATTTGCTGCCAGATTCATGATTTCTTCTATTGACTTCTGAGCAGTCCGTTGTGTCGGGGTAATCCCCCGTTGAGCTAAAAAATCGTTAGCATCAATTCCTTTAATGGAGTGAGCAGCAGTAGTAAATTCATTCGCTAACTCATCTAAGTAATTTTCTAAGCCGTTTCTAATTGTGTTTGAGTGGATGTGAACAAAGTTATTTACAACTGTTTGACCACTGATAAATGCCAAGGTAGAAGTGATTTTATCAATGGTTAAGGTATAGTTACCGACAAACTCACTCAAAGCATTCAATGCGCCATTGATGATTTTTTGTTGCTCTGGAATAGGTAGAGTATTGTTAGTTGATGGAGCAATTGCGGCTATTTCTCCAGTTTGTTCTTGTTCTGCTTTCTGTTTAAGGACTTGAGTTAATGTTTCAAAGGAAGCCAAACTGATTTCTTTGAGGCTGTCAAAATCATCTGGATGTGATTCTTGTAGGGAGAATCTAATAATTTCTTCTGGCATTTCCAACAGTTCGCAAACTTCTTTGATGGAAACCATGTCTTTGGCATTCATGCTGCATTACCTCTTGTTACTTGGTTAAACTGTGCTTGAAACTTGGCAAGACTAAATTCTTGAGGATACTTTTTGATGTAGTTTTTGACTCGTTCAGCCGACTTAAGATTTTGCATTACGCGACCAACGCGAGAAAGTACCCAGCTTTGGTATGGTGACAACGGACAAGAGCGGTCTGTACTGCCATCCGCTTTGACTGGGTAGGCTTGGCGGTAGCTATCTATGCGGTAAAGGGCTATACCGTCCCAACTGACCAAAGTTGAACGAGCAACGTTAAGAATTCTTGCAAGTTCAGATTTCGTAACATAACTTGAACAAAACAAGCCAGGAGAGTCTAAATCAAGCCCCCGTGAGGAATTTGACGCTTTCATAGAGCATCTATTGGTTAATGGGCAAATAGTGATTGATAGCCAGTGATAGTTACTGGCTCGTGTAAACCAGGCATCTGATAGTTATCGCTGTTTTTTTGCGCCTGTGGGCTAGAAGCATTGTTTTATAAGCTTTTACTTCTACGGTAGACAACTGTTGGATAGCGATACTTGTTAGTTGTCTGTCTTACTGATTTTCATGTTAGGGTATTAGGGTACAAAAGCGCAAGTACTTTAATACCTTAATATCAATGAAGCTTTTAGCTCCTGATTGTGGCACAGTTAGGAAAAGATTCATTTGTATTTGCATGGCTAAAGGTCAAGAAGCTGTAAGGGTATATATGTCCCCTGAAAAAAAGAGGGCTTTTAAGGCAGCTTGCGCTGCTAAAGGGTTGGAAATGTCTGAAGTGGCAAACAATTTGATAGATGAATGGCTTAAAGAAAATGCAGTGTCGAGTGTCCAGCGCCCTCAGGCTGGATAAAAGTCCTGTGACGTAAGAAAACCAAGTGACTTACAAAATAGTTTTTACCTAAATCTTTGGCAGCTAAATTAAATTCGATGTCTGTAAAAGGTAATTTATGACTCAAGCTATACCTAAACTAGTAACATTCGATCAATTTATCGCTTGGTATCCAGAGAACACAGGCTTTCGCTATGAACTGCACAATGGAGTAATTGTTGAAATGCCACCACCTACAGGCGACCATGAAGAGGTTGTTGGATTTTTAGTTAGAAAACTTAGTGTCGAATTAGACCGATTAAATCTCCCTTATCTCATACCAAAAACAGCATTTGTCAAGCCACGAGAAAATGAATCAGGTTACTCACCAGATGTCTTGATACTAAATCAGCCCAATTTAGTATCGGAGCCATTGTGGAAAAAACAATCTACTGTAAGCGAAGCTGCATCTATACCCTTAGTGGTTGAAGTAGTGAGTACAAATTGGCGTGATGATTATCTCAAAAAATATGCTGACTATGAAGAAATGGGAATTCCCGAATACTGGATTGTTGATTATGCCGCTTTGGGCGGCAGGGAATTTATTGGCAAGCCCAAACAACCTACTATCTTAGTTTGCTGTTTAGATGAAGGTGAGTATCAGGTTAATAAATATAGAGGAGACGACCAGATCCGCTCATCAATATTTCCACAGTTGAATTTAACTGCCTCTTCAATTTTTCAAACTGCTACTTCCCCAACATAGCCATGACCACGGACAATGAGTAAATAGCATTTGACCTACCAAGCATTAGTATCAGTACAGTAAGTGCTAATTTCACATCATTAATTTTGATGTCGCCAATGACTACAGCGAAAGAGCCAGCAACCGATTTTGAACTTCCGCCGCACAACGAAACGGCGTTAGAAGGGCTTAGGGAGGCGAAAGGCTATGAGTCCACTGTTGCTCTAGCAGCTGGTGGTGCTGCGCTTGCTACAGGCGGGATAGTTCATCCAGCGGGCTGGTTACTTTTTGCATTGGCTTATAAGCCGTTGGTACGAGTTGAAAAACTGGCGCGGCTGGAAAAATTAACCGCCGTACTTTTGGATGAGTTTAAAAGTGAGGGGATACAAGTCTTTCCGGTTATTCAGATAGAAGACAAAAATCCTATCGACTTGTTTATCAGATTTCCCCGAAGGGCACACCTGTTTATCTCCATTCGTTCACGGGGAGATAGTGAGGTTGTCTACAACGAAACCAGAGAAATTCTCCAGGTCAAAAAGAAAAATAAGAGTGGTTTAACCACCTGGAAACCCTGTCCACTAGTTGAGCTATCAGATTATGAGAGATGGCTGACTAAAAATAGAGCTTTGTTCGGAATGTCCTCGAAAGAGGTGACAAAAACGCCGACAGTAAAAGTTTTGGTCTTGTGGCCTCCAACCAAGGCGGCTGATGACCATAATCCACATCTTTATTCTGAGATGGGAAGTATGAGACTTCTAGCTCTCAGAAGAAAAGGTACTGCATTTGTAATTCAACAGGAGGAAGTAATCCAGTTTGTCAAGGCTTGGTTAGCCAAGTACGAGTAAGCGCACATACAGAAAACCCCACGTCTCGATGAGACAGCAGGGTTTTCAAAATTAATTCCATTGGAATTGGGGTATTGGGTTGCCGACCTAATTAATATCCCTAATAGTAATCTTATCCTAACTTTTGGAGTGTTAAGTCATTGTAACGCTGGCCACACAGGAACAAACAACAACTCAGAATATGAAGTAAATTTTGTTCTAATATTTCTAAAAGTTTGTATTAAAAGATTACTGCCACAGGATAGCTCCAATTCCTCCAAAAAACTTACTGGAGGATGGGCTAATGCCACAATTACAACCATTTAATAACTCAGTAGAGTCGCAAGCAGCAGCTGCTAAACAGACCGCTTTAACCCATGAAATAAAACTTGAGTTTATTGAAGATACTAAAATCAAGTTTGCGTTTAACGCCACAGGTAAAAATAAAGACTGGGACTTTAAAAAGTTAGCCGCCAACTTCCGAGATACAGAAGGCACTTTAGCTGATGTCCAGCAGCACATTAAAGCAGGTCACGCCATCTGTGCTGGCTTGCTGGGTGGTAAATGGCGCAGTAAGGCCAATGTTATAGGTTCTCAGTGGTTATTACTTGATATTGATAATTCTGATATCGCCCGTGACGAAGAAGGCAAGCCGCTTAAAGACGAGTACGGCAATTCTATCAAAGTTTACGATCCGCAATTAACCATTGAAGAAGCGCTAGTCCATCCCTTCATTCAAAAACACTGTGCTTTAATTTATACTACTGCCAGTCACAAACCAGACTGGCATAAATTTCGGTTAATTTTCCTTCTGCCCCAATACGTTGAGGGTGCTGACACAGTAGAAGCTTGTACACGCTTCCTTATGCAGCAGTTACCCCATGACCCAGCGTGTAAAGATGCCAGCCGGGTTTTCTATGGCAACACAGAAGCAGAATTTCTTCTGGTCAACCCCCAAGCAACGCTACCAGCAGAATGGTTAACTGAGGCGATCGCGATCGCCCAGAGGGAGAGGGAAGAATACCAGCAGCGCATCCAAGAAATCGAGTCACGACGTAAACAATGGCGCGAGATTTCCGACATTGAAAGCTGGGACATTGAGCAGCTAATCCAACAAGCACTCTCATTCATCCCCCCGCGCACCCCAGGCAGCGGCAATTACGACGAATGCCGCCAAGTACTGATGGCACTGGTTAACCACTACGGGCCAGCCGAAGCCGAAATCATTGCTGAAAAGTGGTCGCCTTCCATCAAAGGTACAACCTGGAACATCCGCGCCAAAATTCGCAGTTTCCGACGTGGCGGAATTACGATTGGCACCCTGTTTCACATTGCCAAGCAGTACGGCTTTCGCTTTCCACAACGGCAGTATGAACCATTCCAGCCCCATAAAGGACTGATTAGCCGTGAGCAATGGGAATTGGGACGAGTAAGAGAAGACTTGACCAGTTTCCAAAATTTATTAAAGCAGGCGATCTCTCCTTTTGTTAAAGCAGCTAAAGGATTTTTAACACCCGCACCGCCGCAGCCATCACCCGAAATTACTACACCTTCACGCCAAGTAATTGTTTACAAGCGTGGCAATATTCCCAATCGCAGCGAAATTACAGGCGATATCTCAATAGAATGCCAGCCTTCGGAACATATTGCCGCTTGGGTGGAAGCCATCTCCAAGGGCTGGGCGCACATTTTAGATAATTCTCATCCTGGCTTGGGCAAATCTCACAATGCCGGACAACTGACAGCTGCTGTTTTCGGTATTGATAAATTAATTTACCAAGATGCCAACCACAGAAACCCATCCACACTACCCATTGAGGCAAACTTTGTTGACCTGCCAGTGCGGCACAACGGCTTTAAACTTGACAAGACCCGCAAAACTCCATTGGGCGAAGACTTCAAACTCAGGACTAAAGCAGGTGAAACTGCCGACACTGATGCTAATTGTCACAGAACTCACTTATTTAACGCCTTCCGTGATAAAAATTTTATCAGTTTAGATTTTGAAGAAAGCGCTTCTAGCCCCATCTGTGACGGTTGTTCCTTGAAAAACCAATGCCGTTTCTCTAGTGGCCCTGGTTTTGGCTTCCGCAACCAGAAACGCACAGTAATTCACCATTACTCAGAACTCAGAGCGCACCCCGACTCTACGCCAGTTGATTTAACTAATGCTGCTGGTCAACCTTTCACCGTGGGCCGCATTTGGGAAGAAGCGGGTACACTCATTCAGCCTGTGCGGACTGTTGACTTGACTTTGAGCGATTTCGACACTACCACCGCAAAATTAGCAACCAGTGGCTTACCTCCTGAACAATGGTTGAAACTCCAACCAGTTTTACAGATTTTGCGATCGCTGCTCACCCAAGAAATTAAGCCCGATTCCCGTTACGGCTTTGATGATGCGGCATTAAGAGCGCTACTTCCCGAATTTCCTACTGATTTAAATATTGCAGCAATTCGGGAGATATTAGAACCCGATTTAGCTTTTCTCTATGATTTAGACTCTATTGATATTAATGCTGATTCTCAACTCCAGAAAAGCCCCGCCGCCCGTTATGCTGCCAAGCAAATCGTTAAAGACAGCGCCCGAAAAGCAGGTAAGGATTTTCTGGATTTGCCCAATTACTGGTTTCCTGATTTCTTAGAAGCTTGGTTTGGTGACGGTGCTTTGGAGTGCAAATGGGGTGTACTGAAGATTTCTCGCCCTGATACCAAGCATCAAGAATTAGCCAAAACTGCTGTCTTTAATATCTACCTTGATGCCACTTGCACGCCACAGCAGTTGAAATTAAAACTCGACTACTATGACCCGATATTAGTGATTGAGCAGTCACGCCCAGATTACAGCAATTTAAAAGTGGTCAACGTCACTGGGCTGGGTAAACTGCCCAAAAATCGCTCAGACTCGTTAATCGCCCGTGTTAATGCCCTCAAAGAAACTTTGCTTTTACTCCACAATGAACTCGGCATTATCGACTGGAAATCTTGTGCATCTGTTGCAGAAGACAGAAAAGAATATGGTCACTTTGTCGATGGTCGCGGTGTGAATCGGTTTAGTAATGCCGATGCTATTGCTAGTTTTGGCATTCCGTACCAAAATATCGGCACTTTAGCAGCTTCTTATCAGGTAATGACTGGAAAACCTGTCAACCTAGAAGATGCTCACAGCACTTTCCAAAAGTATGTCACAGAATTGATAAGAGCGGAAATTATCCAAGAAATTGGGCGATTACGCGCTCACCGTCGCCCCACCGAACAGCTGACTTTCTACTTCTGCGCTGACTATGACCTAAGTTTCCTATCTGCGGAATTACCAGGGGTGACATTAGAGTGCATTGATGCCTGCCAATTATGCTCCCAAGCGGGCAGTGCTTCTCAGCAAACAGGAATTGCCATCGTCAACGCTTTCACCCAACTTTGGCAATCAAAGCAGAAATTTACGCAAACTGCGATCTCCAAAATTGCTGATATCTCCCAAGTCTGGGTGAGCCGATTCACCAAACGCTGGGGAGGCTGGGCTAGGTTTAAAAAAATATTACTCCTGCTATTAGATAGCCTTTATAGCGGTAGTAATAAAAATTTTACAGACTTGGCGGAGGACGAACAGTGGTTAGCACGGGAATACTTCCCCATGTTGTGCCAACACCCAGAATTATCCCCAGAAAGCTTGTTAGACGAGGTGGCGCTAGTTGCCAAAACCATTGGTAATAGGGCAATGCAGCGAGTTTTACACGAATGCACCCAGCAAGTTAGGGCTAACTTGCTGATGGCAGCACTCAGTTGTCTGCCCAGCGAAGTTTACTCAAATGAATCTATTCTCCTAGCCATTGCCCCAGATCAAGACCAACTTATTTTCTCCGATTAGGGTCAGTACCGAATGGCACTTTACCAACTTATCTTCTCCGCTTAGAGTCAGTACCAAGATAGCGTTCAACCCGCTGTACTTTTGTATTCGTCCAACCAGTACGCTGCCAAATAGCTTGTAAATAGTCGTGGATACCGTCTGATATCTTCACCGGAATAACTTGATTCAAGAGAAAGAAAATCGACAAAGTAAATAAAGCTGTAAACAGTCCCATCGTGCCATATTTACTGATAGGTTCAGAGCGATAAACCTCTTTCTCTATCGTGATAGGTTTCGGAGGCGGAGTATTCCTCAACTCCTGAATAACCGTAGTCAACCTGTTCGTGTGACTCACTAGGTCGTTCCAATTCGACTTGAGTGCGGAGACTTCGCTCTTTAGCCCTTTGAACTCTAAGTTCTCTAATGTGGGCGACGATGTGGGAGTATTCTGTAACTGCGTTATGAAGAGAGTTAATTGCTGCATCAAATCGGCATTGTTCTTCTCTAACTCGTTCGATGAGAGATTCTGAGTCTTCAATTCCGTCGTCAGCATTTCGATAGTTACCATCGCTTTGCTGAGGAGTTGATTCTGAATAAGATTCGTCTGTGCCCATGCTTGTAACTCCGCCCTATCTCGTTCTCGTTCAGTTCTTTGCGACTGCTTAAAACTTTCAAACTCTTTATATAATCTGCCCAATGCCGTTTTAACTTCGCCCAGTTCACTGAACTCTACCGCATTATTATTTGCAGTAGAGTCACTATTATTCTTGCCGTTGCTATTATTCATAACTCACGTACCAAGATTATTTTTTGAGGCATGGTGTAGTTAAAGTCTTACCTATACCAATGCCCTATACACAACCTAAAACTCTGGTTTTCTTATGCATTCGTAACTGCTATTACCGTCATTAATCACTAGCTTTCTTTTGACCCCGACGAGAAGAAGACACAGTTACTTTTGATTGAGTTGCAGCCTTGGCTTTTGATGACGTAGTTTCCTGCTTCTCTGGCTTATTACTCTGAGATGTCTGCAACCCCAAATACACCTCAGCCTTCTCAATCTCAGGTTTAGCTTGATCCAAAAACCCACTCACCAGTAGATAATCCCCAAACGGAAAACCATTATCTTCCGTCGCCGCCGAATAAGGCAGACCCTTCTCAATCAACATATCGAAAGTCGAATACTCCAACTCAGGCATTTCTATTTCGATGCCTTGCAACTCTGATATAGTTGCCCTAGTCTTGCTATTCTCCCAACGCTGAAAACCCAACCCCTTATCCCAACAGAGATTCTTTACCACCACATAATCAGCTTGATTACCGCAGAACTCCAACATCGCCTTTAAGCTAGTAATCACCGAATAACCCAAATTCAACACCGTCACCAGAGTCACCCGATAACCCAAATCACCAGCAATCTTAAATAATCCAAACTTACCAATAATCTCCCTAGTTTTATTACCGCTAGCCCCTGGCATATCTACCACAACCACATCAGGAGTATCGGCTTTTACTTCCGTAAAAAATCTCTTCGCTTCCGCAACTTCGATAAAGTTTAACAACCGGACACCAGAACCAAAACCTTGATAATACTCATAGAGTTCTGGATTCTCCGTATCAGCATCATAAGCTAGATAATTAATTCCCAACAAATGCATTACATCTAGAAGCAAACGAGTAAAAGCAGTCTTACCAGTACCGCCCTTCCCGCCCAAAATCATCACAATGCGTTTCATAAATCACTCCTATCAGTGATATTAAACTGGGATTGAGTTTTAGTCCCAGTCTTTTTCCTTTTAGTAGTTTGAGGTTTAGATTCATGTGATAACTCAACAGCAGAGTCTGCCGATAAACCATCTGAATTTACATCTGACTCAATCGGTGAGACACCATCATTAGTTGCAGTATCTACAGAAGTTAAATCAGAGTCAGAGTTTGAATCAGAAACAGCAGCAGTAGACTCAGGATGACTGTTGTTTGACGCAGTAGATGCTAATGCCCTTTTATGAAAACTCTTAATACCACTAGCCGCTAGTTCCACACTATGCCCCTTGAAAACCTCAGCAACATCCTCATAGGAGTAGCCAGCGTCCAACATATCCTGAATAGGTTTAGCCAAACTTTTTACTAACTCCTCCAGACTGATAGTTTTCGGAGTAGCTGCCTTTTGTTTGAGACTAGCTTGGATATCTTCTATTTTGGATAAAGGAACAGCTTTAGGTTTACGGGGCATAGTTAGGTTAATGGGGGTGTGGGGTATTGGGTGTTGGGTGTAGGGAATTCCCATGAATTTACCCTTGGGACTTGAACCATGTAGGTTGCGGGACAGTGTATACAAAAAGATGATTTTCTGCACTTTTCACTACACCCTACACCCTAGTTGTGGGTAGTAACAAATTATCCCATTGTAAGAAAACTCTCTCACAAGAAACTTTAAGATTCTTGTTGTCATGTGACGAAAAGAAACAAAAAGAAGTTACTCGATAAGTACAGTAGACTAGTGTAAAAAAGCAGTAACAGCGTCATTCAATCCCAGCCAAATTCCAGCAGAACCCCATCTCTCACCGGATTGTTTAACAGACCATGACCCCGGTTACACCGGGTCAATGCATCCACTTTACCCGCAGTGCCCCAAAGTCACGTACTCCCCTAAACCCGCGTGATGCCCCCAGGTTCTCGTTACCCTAACCCCGTCGCGAAGACAGAGGCAAGCAATACGCCTTAACGCGCCTTTGGCGCTGCTTTTGCTTCGCAAAAGAGGCGTGGTTGCTTGTTGGGGGTCTCCCCCAAACCCCCTAAAACGAAGTCGGAAGTACGGTTAGGAAATGAGGATTTTAACCTCAATTTAAAATCAGTAAATTATAGGAAATGGGATTTCAAACCTTTAATTCAGCAATAGAAACTTGTCACTTCCTACTTCCAACTTCATTAAATGTTCCGGGTTATTCGCCTACCTGCTCGGCACTGCGTGCCATAGCAGCTACAGCGAATAACCCGGTTAAAAAATAAAAATTCAGATAGCTAAAAGCCTAGTTATGCAACCAGACCCCCGCACCAACCTTAGTAATCAACTAGCAGACACACTAAACAATCGGATAGTAGAGCCAGATACAAAGCGAGAAATAACCATCACCTTTAGGGTAAGCACTACCGAGAAAGCCAGGCTAGAGCAACGGTGCAGTGGAGTGGTGCAAAGTGATTATATAAGAGCAAGGTTATTTGATTATGCCCTGCCACAACCCAAGCTGACTATCCCCGAAGTTAATCGCCAAGCCATCTACGAACTAAAAAAGATTGGTAATAACCTCAACCAACAAACCAGAGCCATCAACGAAGCCGTAAAAATTGGTAGCCAACCTCTAACCAGCGATGTGCAAGAATACCTGCAAACAATCAAAGAACTAACAGCCCTATTAGAACAAACTCACGCCAGCTTATCTCAGCCCATCTCAGACGAGGACTAACGAAATGATTACCAAAGTTCAAGCTAATAAATCATTTCGCGGTACTACTAAATACGTACTAGAGAAAGAGCAAGCCCAGATTATTGGCGGCAATATGTACGGCTCTACTACCGATAAACTGGTTGAACAGTTCACTTTATCAGCTCACCTTAACCCCCAACTAAAAGACCCCTGCTACCATCTAATGCTGTCAGTGCCAAAAACTGACAGAAGCCTAAATGATGACGAATTAGCTAATCTCTCTCAACGCCATCTCGCTAACGTCATTGTCCTATCCCGTCTTAAAGGAGAAGAAGCCCAAGTAAAACAACCAGATAAAAGAATATCTGACACCAAACTAAACCAGCTAGTTGATGAATTTATAGAAACCGAACTACCAGCTTATGACTTCTTCATAGCCCGACATTCTGACAAAAAACACGACCACACCCATATCGTTAGAACTCTTGCAAAAGTCTTTTGTGGTATAATTAAGGGTTTGACAATTTGCAATTAGGAAACTTACTTAGCAGTGAAAATAGAGAAAGCTAAACAGCTTACTGCGAGAAAATTTAAGCGCATGAGTGGAGTAAGCCGTCAAACCTTTAATTATATGGTTGATGTAGTTAAAGCTGATGAAAAAAAGAAAAAAAAGCCAGGTCGCCGTCCTAAACTAATTATTGAAGACCAAGTTTTAATGGTGATACAATATTGGAGAGAATACCGCACTTATTATCATATTGGGTTAGATTGGGGGCTGTCAGAATCCGCAGTATGTCGAACAGTATATAAAATTGAGAACATTTTAATTAGTTCAAGAAAGTTTAGTTTACCAGGAAAGAAAGAACTCTTAAAGATGCCATCACAAGAAAATTTAGTTGTGATGGATGTGACTGAAAGCCCAATTGAAAGACCCAAGAAAAGTCAAAAGAAATTTTTTAGCGGTAAAGCTGGAGAACATACTTTAAAAACCCAGTTAGTGATTCACCAAAAAACTAGCCAAATTATCTGTTTAGGGCATGGTAAAGGAAGAATCCATGATTTTCGACTATTTAAAACCAGTGGTGTCAAGTTTAGTGAATTACTAAAAGTAATAGCGGATAAAGGCTATCAAGGGATTACCAAAATTCATAAATTAAGTGAAACACCGATTAAGAAACCAAAAGGAAAAAAGTTAGCTAAAGAACAAAAGGAATATAACCGAGAACTGAATCGATTAAGAATCGTTGTCGAACACGTTAATCGTCGTCTAAAGATTTTCAATATTTTATCTAACCAATATCGTAATCGTCATCGCAGATTTGGTTTAAGGTCTAATTTGATTGCCGGAATCTACAATTATGAATTAGCTTTAAAAGCTTAAAGTAAAACAAAATTAATCACGATAATTCAGTGATTAACTAATTGCTGAATCAATTAGCCATATCAAATTTTTGATTTAGCATTCTTGAGTATCAGTTAATATGAAAAATTTGGTATTCTCTGGCTATTTAAACTTACTCTAGCAGAGAAATAGATAACCCTTTATTTTATCAAAAAATATTTATGCAAGAGTTCTGTTGCATCCAGAGTCAATAACCTAGATGGTAAATCAATCCGCACCTGGAACAATTACGCCTACTCAGAACACTCAGCCCGACTATTAGAGCGAGAATATAACCTCACACCCGTGCAGAGTAGCTGGGAGAGTAAACGTAAAGCCATGACTCGCAATCAACTAGAACGAGTCGAGCGCGATGGACTTCCAGGCGAAGAAATAATGCGAAGGGCGATTGAACTTGTGGCAGTTAATAAACCCACAATGCCAGAATTTATTCAGCGATTATGGTCAGAACATCAAGTCAAAGCTGTCGTTA
Source organism: Tolypothrix sp. PCC 7712 (assembly GCF_025860405.1). Lineage (GTDB taxonomy): Bacteria > Cyanobacteriota > Cyanobacteriia > Cyanobacteriales > Nostocaceae > Aulosira > Aulosira diplosiphon. The sequence goes on from NZ_CP063795.1 coordinate 27,975, forward strand.
GCTATTACAGCCACGGTAGAGTCAGAGGCATTACATTTGGCATTGATATCGGCTCAGTTAATGACGATGGCTCCCCTCGACTACTCTGGAAACAGGGAGGTAATCTCAATAAATACAAATGCTCATTTACCAAACTTCAGTTAGAATTAGGCGTAAGCTATAAGCCAGAAAGGGATAATGCAGAAATTAAACGCCTAAATACTTGGTTAGAATCAGCCCCAATTACTAAAAATAATCAGCTAGTAATAGAACAGTCATTATCTCCTAAAGCTATAGATAATCCCAAAGTAAATGCCAAAGAATCTTCAGCTATAGCTGAAACTAAAACTCCTATAACCCAGGCTCAATCTTTAGAACTATATAGATATTACAGTGTAAAACTAGAAAATGAATTAGTCACAGACCGAGATAAAAAAGTGGCTCTAAGAGCGCTACAAGATGGAAAAACCGCTCCAGAAGTTGAAGAAATATTAAAAGCTAGCCCTGCCCTATGGAGCCAAGAAGAAGCAAGAGCATTAGTATTAATTGCTGAATCCCAGTTCGTTAAACAGCAACGAGAGATTGAAGCACAACGACCACAACAACAGCAGTTAAGGAAAGAATTATTAGCTATAGCTGTCCCTGTTGGTGTTGAGCTAATCAATCATTTACTTAAAGGCACTGGTAAAGATAGTCTGAAATTTAAACACTCGACTCTGTCAAAACAGGGTCGAGAATTAGTGTTTACTCATGATGAACGTGGTGAGGTTTTTCGTGTCAACGTCAATCGTAACCAGCAAGGTGAGCTAGAGTATTCCCTAGTGAATATAGGTGAAGTCAAGGAGTCAGATATTGAGACTTGGCAGAAAGCCAAGCAGGTATTGCTTGAATATATAGAACAAGAACGACAGCAGCAGAGAACCCAGAATAGAGGATTATCCCGATGAAGAAAGCTGGGGGAGCGGGGGAGGCTGGGGTAGCTGGGGGAGAAAAGAAATAAAAAAGTGACAGCACAAAAGAAACCCAAATAAATGATTATTCCTGTAAGGAAAACTCTCTTAATTCTTGAACTAAGATAATCATGAAAAAAATAATAGGAAAAATAACTCTAAACTTCTAAAATTTTAAACTGCTTCTCCCCCCCCCAGCACCCCAGCACCCCCTGCTCTCCCTCGGGGCGCAACTCTTAACCGCTTCGCTCTTCTAGGCGGTGTCTGCCACTGCCACAAATCAACTCGTTGAGCTACCCAGATGGTTGCAGGCAGCGGCAGACACTCCGCTGTCGCCGCCTAGAAGTTAAGAGTTGCTTGAATTATCGTAGTGCAGATTTATATAAGCAGTTGCATCTAAACTATTATTTAAAGCTAGTTTTCTATCTACCTATAACTGTTACAATTGTCTAGTTGAAAATTCTTCAGAAAAGTTCCTAATTTCCGGTCGAATTGACTCTAAATTTAGACTAGAGGTATTTGAAAAATTCCCAGGTATTTCAGCTAGATATAAAGATTGAAAATATGACTATTACTACCGATACTCAACAGTTATTATCAAATAATCCAAATAATTTCCAACCTACAGAGTCTCTACAATATCGAGCAATCGGTCGGATTTGGGGACGGTATATTCCCCAGACTGAGCAGATTCATCAAGGGCAACTAATAACATCAGATGATGTAATAATCAATGTCAATCTCATGAATAAAGTTTCTAAGATAGTTGAGAATAAACTCGACTTATCGCAAGAATATTTGTGGACTGTTTACCCGAAAACACCATCAAAAGATTTGGGAATAGGGCTGTATCTAAGTTTAATAGGCGTAAAAGCACCAAGAGAATATACGGAAGTAATCAAAAGTGAATTGCAGTCTCAAGCTGATAACTTTTCCATACAAGGAGAAGTCCTATATCAGAATTTTGACTCAGGAATAGTGACAGTAAAAATCCAGCAGACACCCCGGAATCAAAACGATAAACCTAAAGAGTTTAGGTTAAGACTATTAGGATTTTTACCCCCCAAATCGGCTAGACATTTCTGGAATCTTCATGTGCGGCGTATAGGGACTGACTTAGTAATTCAATCAGGACAGTGTATTAAATTTCTGCGTCAACAGCAATCAAAAACTAAAAAATTATTAACTATTCCATCAGAAAATTCCCACGACTTAGCTTCTGCTAATGCCCGGAAACAGTCAACAGAACAACCTTAATCATTACTGTGTTTGCCTTTATCGACCCTATGCCAAAAAGTGTTGAGCCGTAAATAATTAGTTATGCCCAAACGTAAATCCCAGAAAACTAACAACCAATCATCACCAGAAATAGTTACGCCTCAAAAACCAGCTATTTTACGTATTGTCAAGCAAAATACTACTGATACCTCAGCTAATAGCTCTACACAACCTGAGTTATCAACTGCTGTAGCCAGAGAAAAACATCCAATTGAGCATGAGTTACAAGTAAATAATGACCAGAACCTCTGTACTGAAGTCTCAGAAAAACACAGTAGCTCTGCCGTTGCTTCTGATGCTGTGCCTCAAACAATAATCTCTGATAATGAACAGTCTGACTTACCTCTAACAGTAGAGACAGTACCTGTATGTGAAGAATCAACGGCAACAAAGCTGAGTACATCTGATGCTTTAGCCGAGCCAGAACTAGATACAGAACTGACTAAATCAGGTAAAGAATTATCATATAAAAAATTAGAGACAGCCACTAATAGCCAAGGACAGACTTTTACTGTAGATGAAAAAATAGAAGTTATTACTTGTAATTTTGGCACTCAACAGGCTGTTATTACGTTCTTGTATTCAGCACCAGATGGCAGTATTTGGGCTACTTACTATCCTTTAACTGAAGAACAGAAACAGCAATGGCTGCGGGGTTGCTGCCGGATTGAATATTTGAAAAAGCTTTCTTCTAACGTAAGCAATAGTTAACGTTCGCACTTTTGTATGAATGAAGTGGGAAGAGTTTGAGGCTCTGATTCCACTTTTAAGCCCATACGTAGAATAGATGGCTCAAAGTATAACCCACCATTAATACCTCATTTGGAGGATAATTTAGATGGTGCGTTAATTAAATGTAACGCACCCTACTGGACTGACACACCTAAAATGTTGCAATAGAAAAAGTTCGTAGTAGCGCTTTAGCGCCCTCTTCAACTATAAATCTAATGCACTATTTTAGCCTTGCCACGCCACTACTGGACTGACATAGCTAATTTAGTGCAATAGCAAAAATCGATTTTATCTGCTTTTATTGGCGGTTCATTCATCCAATCTAATGCCTCATTTTAGTCGTGTCAGTCCACTATAAGATAGGCGATCGCACTCTTGAGAACAAACATCGCTCTCTTATCAATCATCATCCATGAGCGATCGCACTTTTAAGATAGTCGTTATGAGAGCAGCGAGCGCATTTGGACAAACAGATACCGCTCCCTTATCAACTGTCATCAATCAGCCATCGGAAATCCCAATGGGTATTCCCATTCCTCGAGTGTAGTCAAATAATTCACAAGATTTTCATATCTGTTTTGCAGAGCAAAACTACGGCTGATATATAATGAAATCCCAGGTTGCAATCCCCCAGGTGGCAGATGATAAATCTGAGTAGATATAGAGCCCCAGTTTGTGAGCAGAGGTCTAAAGTTTAGCCAATCATAAGAGTCAACTTGTCTTCGCAACAGAGCATTAACAGCAAACGCCACCCCATCAAATCTTGCTGCTTCAGCACTAAGAAAGATTAAGATCTGTAGTGGACCTTCTTCTAATCGGTTTCTAGGGTTATTAATCCAGTCCCTTACTCGAAACATAGCGTTTCGGATTGACTCAAAACTGATATTTATGGAATTGTTACCATAATTGATTAGGTTAGCAGGTATGTCACGCCAATTATTCTCAGTCCATGGATTATCTGCTAGGGAAAATGCTGTTATATAAAAGTTCCCTGGATTAACCCTAATCCATGGGCTTTGAGCACCATTTATATTGAGTCGCACAGCCATCATATTTCCTGTTCGAGCATTATTTCTAATCTCAACAATCCACTGAAGATAAGAATCATATGTGAATTGACTCCCATTTTGCAGTAAAATCTCAAAATCCCCTAATCCTTCATTGTTTTGTCTGTTACTTTCAGTCCTAAGGTACAGTTGAATTGCGTCATCCGCCTGCTGTGGTTGCGGTGTTGGTAGAGGGGTAGTCGATATAGTTTGTGCAGTATTAGTCAGACCAGTTGCTATTTCTGAAACTTGATTACTTGGTTCTGATCTTGTCGGGGTTGAAGCTACTGATGATAGTAAAGTTACAGTGACTGCCGCTGTTCCTATAGCAGCGGCTAGGAAGAATATTCCGAAGGGGGTTAGTGATAGTGTGGCTCCCGCAATTGAGAACGTTACTGAGATATCTAAAGCTACTGTTGCCTCAGTAACTCCACCAGATACAATTGCTGTGGTTGCCGCTACTCCAATCCACCCTTGATTGTCGTCAGACAAACCCCGTTTCTGAAGCTGATTTGTCATACTGAGGGCATTCGTTATCGTATCATAAGGATCTTTAGACGGAACTGTATTGCATTCACAATGGAAACCGACCCCCTCAGGCGCTGACATCGTCATCGTCCAATTTCCGGGCTTGGGGTCTTTGATAATAAGAAATCGAACTGAATCCCCGGACATCTTCACAAGTTGATTTTCTTCTTGAATATCGCGATCGTATTTGTTTCCATCAGGATCTTGAATTTCCAGCTTTGCACCAGTTGGGAAATCTACCGTATCATCATCTTTAGTGAGGACAGCATAAAAATATGGCGCACCTGCTTCTATGTTCATCGTATGGGTATGGTTCAAATACCCTTGATGGTTATTGTTGGAGCGATTACACATACAATAACAGTATGAATTTGCACCACGCACTTCAATCCAAGGGCTACCATTTGTCTCCTCATTAAGGAGACTATACAACAATTGATTGTTGTTGTTTTGGTAGAAGCAGTAAAGCTTGTTGTTAAATACAACTACTGCTGGTGATTCAGATATATCAACATTTGATACCTTTTGGTCTTGTAACCATGTACTTCCATCAAAGATGGTGTACCACAATTCTCTATTATCTCCCATTCCCTGATGAAAGCAGTACATCTTGTCTTTAAATACTGCCACAGATGGGGACTTTGATAGCCCAATATTTGGTATTTGTGTATCCACAATCTCCCATGTCCAGCCATCTTTAGTATAGGAATACCACAACTCTCCATTATTGTTGCTACCTTGATGGAAGCAATAAAGTTGGTTGTTAAATACAACCACTGCTGGTGATTGATCGCTGCCTATAGGAAAGCGCTGACCGTCCTTACTTGGATAGCCAACAAATGTACCCGGTCCTGAGAGAGTTGCTGATGAAAATGTAGTGCCATCAAATGTGATGTACCTCAAGGAACCCCCATTTCCCGCTAATTGATAAAAGCAGTAAATCTTGTTTTGAAACACTGTCACGGATGGAGACTTTGATAGCCCAACATTTGGCACTTTAGTGTCAATCTCCCATGTCACGCCATCCTTAGTATAGGAATACCACAATTCTCCATTATTGTTGCTACCTTGATGGAAGCAGTAAAGTTGGTTGTTAAATACAAGCACTGCTGGTGATTCAGATATGCCAACATTAGATACTTTTTGATCTTGTAACCATTTACTTCCATCAAAGGTGCTGTACCACAATTCTCCATTATCTCCCTGTCCCTGGTGTAAGCAGTAAATCTTGTTTTGAAACACTGCCACAGATGGTGACTTTGATAGCCCAAGATTTGACACTTCATGTGCTGTAATCGAGTTAAAAATAAACCGAGACCACCACAATTCTCCATTATTCTTGCTGCCTTGGTGAAAGCAATAAAGTTGGTTATTAAATACTGCTAGTGAGGGCGATCCAGATATACCTACATTAGGTATTAGTTTGTCATTTTCCCAGTTGCTTCCATCAAAAGTGGTATACCATAGTTCTTGATTGCTGCGAGATCCTTCATGGAAGCAATAAATCTTATTATTAAAAACTGCCACAGCAGGGGAACCTGATATACCTACATTTGGTACTTTCTGATCATTTTCCCAGTTGCTTCCATCAAAAGTGGTATACCATAGTTCTTGATTGCTGCGAGATCCTTCATGGAAGCAATAAATCTTATTATTAAAAACTGCCACAGCAGGGGAACCTGATATACCTACATTTGGTACTTTCTGATCATTTTCCCAGTTGCTTCCATCAAAAGTGGTATACCATAGTTCTTGATTGCTGCGAGATCCTTCATGGAAGCAATAAATCTTATTATTAAAAACTGCCACAGCAGGGGAACCTGATATACCTACATTTGGTACTTTTTTGTCTTCAGACCATTTTTTAGCCCTCCACGGCTCTCCGTGATGATCGTAAGTCGTGTACCACAATTCTCCACTATATCCATCTCCTTGATGGAAGCAATAAAGTACACCATTAAAGACTACTAATGCTGGTGATTCAGATAACGCAATTTCAACATATGCTATCATATCGTCTGTAGATGCATCGGTTTCAATCAGATTGTTAGTAAACCTTATGTTTGAAGACCATTTACTTCCATCAAAAGTAAGACCCCATAATAAATGATCATTTTTTCTTTTATACAAGCAGTAAATCTCGTTATCAAATACTGAAACTGCTGGCCCATTGAATAGGTCTATATTTCGCACAAAAACGTCTTTAGATAGGTATAACAAACCTTGTGTTTCTTCAAGCTCCAATAGAATTGGTAATTCTTGTCTGGTTCGAGGAAATGTAACAATAGGTGATTTTTCATGATTACCTGAGTTTTTGTAAAGCGCTTTAATAATGCTTTTTGCTTCTTCCCAAACATCATTTGAAAGCTCCCAAATAATCACGCCTTGGCATCCTACGTTTTTCAAGAACTTTAATTTGGTAACCGCAGTATCTGGAGTTTCAAAGTAGATATTGTGAGCATACGGGTAGCTTCCTGAAGCTGAGATGAAAGGAGGTCTTGGTGTGTTTCCCGAGACTTTAATATTGCCATTGGGAGCCTGATGAGCATCAGGAAATTGACTCAAGATGTCTTTATACCTAATTGACTTATATCCTGGAGGTACTTGACCACTGAGTTCATCGGGATCTTTACCATAGGCAAAGTCATATCCATAGATCGGCACACCTGCTGCTATCTTAGTTCTAGGTATATTTTGTCCACTACCTTGCCAGTTGACAAATAATGGATTTGTCCAGTACCAAAGCGTATCTTCCACTGAAAGAATAGGATTATCAATAGTCCCACCACCAGGCCAATCTCCCTGTTGTTCCTCAATGTAGGACTCCTGATAAAACTCTTGATTACGTATTTTAGAAGACTCCTGATTTCTTATTTTAAAAAGGGCTGAATGTGGACCTACGGGAGAGGTATTCCATGAACCAGTTAAATCATATGTCATCACTCCTAGCCAATCCACATAATCAGCTATTTTGGAATCATAGTTATTTCCATACCATGATGTCCCAAAGACAGCAGCTGAAACCAGCTTGTCAGGTATAGCTTGCTTTAATTTTTGTGCAAACAAAGTCAAAGCATATCCAGCCGGATGTGGTCCTTCACTTTTTTTTCTTCCTCCCTGATCTTTTTCACCCGGTTTACCCCACCAGCATTCTAAATCTAGGTCTACACCATCTAAATTGTTCGAGTTCACAAAATTGGCTACATTTTGTACTGCTTTATCGAGTAGTGGATTCGCGGGATTATTTCCTATAGATGTCATCAAATTAAGAAATCCATAATCAGTTGCACCTCCCAGTGCAATTGAAATTTTTGTACCGTTTTGATGCCCAGTATTAACAACATCTGAAAGAATTGCATTAACATCATTGACTGAATTGGTGTCAAACTCACCAAGATTTGTCTCGCTAAACATTAAAAAAGCGACTATTCCATGAGTAATGTATTGATACATCTCATCATTGGTATAGTTAAAGCCTTCTTTTTTACGCCATGTAGGAATATATGCTATTATTTTGGCTTGCTCAGTTGGAGTATGAGGTGTTACATCATATAACTCATCATAAAATCGCCAACCATTGCTATCTGCATCTCCTACACCAGGTTCTGAAGCCCAAAAGTTGGCATAAAAGATATTTCCTTGATATTTAACCATTGCTCCGGTTTGGTATCCTTCGCTTTTAGATACCCAGTCAGGAACGTTTGAATAATCTTGAGAAAATCCCATTTTTCTACTCCTTTCGCTAAATAAGCTGTTCCACATTTAACTGACGTAAATCTGCCATTAGACATCTTTGATTAGGAGACTAAAACTCTTGCAATGCTTGAGCCAAAATCTAAATTTGGTCGATGTCTATCAAAAAGACAAATAATTTTAGTAAGCCCTTTGACCAATAAAATTTCCTGAAGGACTGTAGCGGCAAACAAGTCGAGCGTTTCCATCAGGACCGTCTACACAAGCACATCCAACTTGTGTAGTATTTCTCCAAACCATTTGAGTATAGTGACCAAATTTTTCAAGATTGCTTTGAGTGATAACATCACCGTTATAAAACTGCTTTTCATCCCCCCAACTCCCAACCATTTGTGTGAAGCTAAAGCGGCGTGATGTTCCCATCCAAAGGTTTTCTCCTTGTCCTTTCCTCTGTTGACTATGTTCGAGAGGTTTTCTGTTAGAACTGAGGTAATTTGCCCACTCTTGAGCATCGCGAGCCAAAGTATCAGACCAAGTGAGGGGTGGAACACCGACTTGCGCTCGATACGAGTTGTGGGCATTCAATATCTCTTGTGCCATACCACCGCCTGACGGAACAGATGAAGTACCTTGTCCGACTTGTTTGAAGGATGAAATCTTATCATTCCATTCATTGGTGACCCAAGCATATTCACCAGGCGTAAGCCGAAAACTTCGCCCTTGGAAGTCTTGATGCTCAAAAAATTCCCAAGTGCCGGAGTAAACTTTAATCGAAGATATTTTGTCATTCCAAAAATCTCCAACATAAGAATAGTCTTGATCGAGAGAACCTGATGCGCGTCCAGAGAATTGGGAATCTATAAAAATTTCGACTGCCATAATTAACGCTCCAAAATTTGAAAAGTAGTTACTTTGGCTTTTTTCAGTCCAATATGAATCCATTAGCAAATGTTGGTTACAGAAGGTCAGTTTTAGTTTCTAACCTTCTGCATTCTTAATAACTGCTATTAGAAGCAGCTATGTTTACAAGTCTTTTAAATCTGTTAAGCAGGAATTGTAAGTATTGTGCCAACTTGTAAAAGTTTGGGGTCGATACCGCCATTAGCATCGATAATTTTTTGATAGTTGCCATTACCATAGTAGGCTTGGGCAATATCAGAAAAAATGTCACCTGGTTCAACTTTATGTGTGGTAGGAAGACCTTCATTCTGTTTTTTAGCCATGTTTTTCTCCTTTGATAAGTTAGTTTTGTTGAACATCGTGGTTAGCGTGTTTGTTAACCCTTTCGTTCTTTCGTAATACCAATATTATTCTTGATTCATCGGATTGATAATTAACTATTTTTAGGTACTCAGAGAAGCGATAGTTAATTATTTTTAGTTAGTGATGCTTGCTTTATTTTTGTCCAGATAATATGTATATTGTTTAGTCAAGCCAAATTGATGAATATAAAACTATTTATAGAAAAAGCAGTGAGCAACTGCCGAAACAATTACTCACTGCCGCAATAATTTACAACTTGGTAAATCTCAAATTTAGTGTTTTTTAATCAAGCATCTATATATAAACATTTTCACAGTACATTTAAAATATTACGAACTGTACTTAATTTATATGTGAATTATACGCTGTAGTCTTTCTTTTCCCTATATACATAGTATTCCGATGCAATGTCATTGATAATTAACTATTTTTCTGTTTAATTGGGGGGGGGAAAGTGAAGATAGGGGTTTGAGTAGCAACAGGGGGAGAAAGTAGCGAAGCTGCTATGAGCCGCCACGCTACGCCTGAAAACGCTACCCAGAGCGAGTTTCATCAAAATTTTTCAACTTTTACCCGAAAATGAGATTTTGACCAATTGGATGCACACTTAAAGCTGTACCATTTAAACCTCACTGATTTTTGCAGCCTGAAAACCTTATGGCTACGTTACTAAATGCAGTACCAAATAGCCTAGACTTCAATTGGCACAGTAAAAATAAGGTTTTTTGGCGATTTTCATCTCATAGAGCAATTTTATTTTTGTAACCCTTTCGGAGTAAGGCTTTCAGACGTTACGTGGCGGCTCATGACAGGCTCGCTACTTTTACCCCAACAGATGCTGACTTGTAAATAGTGTTGACGGATGACGGATGACTGTTGACTGGAAAGAGATATTTTCATGCGTGCTGGTGTACGCAGTTCATGACGACTGTTGGCGAATTGATTGTCTAAGCCCTTATCATTAAAACCTTCGCTTTGCGTTGTTCTCCCGCTCTGCAATAAATTGCGGGCTAATAGCGAAAGTGCGTTCAAACGCACTGAAAATATTGAAAATATTGGAAATATTCAATTGATGGGTCAAACCCCCCAACCTGATTTGCCAACAGCATCCAACAGCATCTTTGCTATATCTACCCCTACTTAGATGGGGTAGATATGTAACTTTTGCCCCAAAATGGCTTGCTGATTCCACCCTTACTTAGCCCTGTTTTGTCACTTTGAGAAAAGAAAAATCAGAGCCAATCTTTTAACTCTAGATACAACGAGCATTTGAGCGTTTATTTTCTAATTGAATGACCCAAATCGAACTTTTTTGGTAAAAGTGATTAAAGAGGGTTAGGAAACGCTATAAGTCTTCAGTAACATCTTCTGCTTCAACATTTTTAGATGTTTTTAGTTCTGGGTCATTCCCTTGTCCGGATTGCTCTTTCTCACACCCTCCTGTTTTAGAATTCCATACGTAACCTTTTGGACATTTTGGCTGTTTATTATTGTTTTCTTGCGTTCTTTGTCTTTGCACATCTTCATTCATATTTTATTATTCCTACAAAAATGATAATTGTTGGATTTGGCAGACTTATTATATGCTAAATAATTCTTAAGCCATCTACATGATACTATTTGAAGATC